>JAFPIE010000273.1 GCA_017388605.1 Acholeplasmatales bacterium
AAGAATCGGATAAAAAAATTTATATAAAAATCCAAGAAAAGCTATTTACAAGCGACAAGGTATATAAAACAAAGGATACTCAATTCCAAGAAGAATTATTAAAATCCTATCCAAAGGAATTTAAAAGATTCCCCCTACATATTACCCTTTATGGAAGCCCAAATGAGCCGCTTACTATTCTTGCAGAATGTGAGGGTAAAAATGTTTCCTACACTACAGATTACACCCTAGAGGAAGCAGAAAATAAGCCAACAGACTATAATACCTTCCTAAAGCAATTATCTAAGCTAAATGATTCAATTTATTCTTTAGCTAGCCTAGAATTTAATGTTTCTAATATCTTCTTACCTGTTTCTAAAATCAATGATTTAAGAAGAATTATTGTAAATTTAATGAATGAGGAAAGATTAACAAAAAGAGCTCCTATAATAAAAAAAGAAATCTCTTATGATAAGATTTCCTTTGAAGAGGCCAAAAAAATCTCTGTATTTTGTACAACAAAGGAACAATACCAAGCAGCCAAGGAGCTTGGTGTAGATATTATCTATTACGATAACTTCATAAGAAGAAATGAGGTTACATATCCAAAAATGGATAATGAGGTATTAGTTGGTGGATACGGTGGTATATACGCTTATAGAGGCAAAAATGAAATTGCTTCGGATTACACGATGAATGTCGTCAATTATAAGAGTGTGTATATGCTTCACAAGCTAGGTATAAATAGAATTTGCTTGTCCTTAGAAATCAATAAAGGTCAAATTGATGATTTGACAAGAGATTATTATAATATCTGTGGTGGATACCCTAATTTAGAAATGATTGTTTATGGTCATTCTCTAATGATGTTTACACATTATTGTCCTTTAAAGGTCTATAATCAATGCGGTAAATGTAGAGATAACAAATACATCTTAAAGGATGAATTTGGCACATTCCCTATAGAAAACCATAAGGATTGTACTACTTCTATTTTAAATGGCAAAATCTTAAATTTAATGGATGACCTAGATTCTATTTCACATGTAAATGTTTATAGAATTCAATTGACTCTAGAGGATTATAATGAATCCAAAAGAATTATAACTACACTTAAAAATAAATTAAATGGAGATCAAATAAAAACCTTCAATAAGGATTTACATACAAGGGGCCATTTCAATAAAGAAATATTATAAAAAAAACACATCCATTTAGAATGTGTTTGTAAGAAGTATATAGGTGTCGCTTTTTGCGACATCTTTTATTTTTAATATTTCCTCCATCGTAGGATCAACAACAAACATTGTTGGTCCTGACCCTGAAACAAATACATCAATGCCTAATTCTTTAATCTCATTATAAAGATCTCTTAATTCCTTAGAGACCTTTAAAGAAACTGCCTCTAAATCATTAAAAATATTCCTTTTTAATTCATCCATTCTTTTGTTTTTTAAAGCCTTTATAATTCCATTAATTTTATCTTCCTTAGATTCACCCAAATATTCATAATTCTTATAAATCTCTTTCGTAGATAAGCCAACATTTGGCTTTATTAATAAAATATTTAATTTTGGCATTGCAATATCTAATGTGTTTACAACCTCTCCTCTTCCTGTACATAGGGCTACCTTATTTTTAATAAAGAAGCCAACATCACTACCTAGTGATGCAGAAATAGAAATAAGCTCATCATCACTTAAATTTGTCTCGTATAGCATATTTAAGCCTAAAAGCGTTGCGGCAGCATCGCTAGATCCACCCGCAAGCCCTGCAGCACTTGGAATGTTTTTCTTTATTTTGATATAAACACCACTAGAAATATTGGTTTTTTCGAAGAAAAGCTCCGCTGCTTTCCTCATAATATTATCCATAGGAAATGGATCATCCTCTATTTGAATAGAATCCGATACCTCCATTTCAATTTCATCATGAAGTGCAAGTGGTACCATTAAATTATTTACCCTGTGATATCCATTTTCTATATCCATAACCTCTAAGGCTAAATTAATTTTAGCATATGCATTAATTTTCATAATAATCCTCGATATAATCGCTCATTTTAATAAAATCTACAAGCTCTAATTCTTCACTTCTTACGCCTTCTTTAATGCATAATTTATGAAGCATTTCTGTTAAGAATTCCTTTTTATATTTTTGACTTAAATTATTCATTAGAGTCTTTCTTCTTTGATTAAAGCATAATCTTATAAAATCAAAAAAGAATTCCTCATTTTTAGCCTTATATGGTGGGTTATCATATAAGGATAGCTTTACAACAGCACTATCTACATTAGGAGATGGAATAAATACTGTTCTTGGTACCTTTAATTCTAAGCTTGCTAAAGCTCTATAGCCAATCGCAATCGATAATGCATTATAATCCTTTGTTTTTGGCTTACCTGTAATTCTTTGTGCAACCTCAAGCTGCATCATCATTACATATTGTCTTATTTTTTCTGTTTTACTTAATAAACCTAAAATGATAGGGGTAGTAATATAATAGGGCAAATTTGCTACTAAATAGACATTTTTAAGGTCCTTTTTATATAAATCGATATCTTTATTGATATCTACTTCCAAAATGTCCTTATTGATAATCTCTAAATTGGAATAATCCTTAAATGTTTTATTTAAAATTGGAATTAAATCCTTATCAATTTCATAAGCTAAAACAAAGCCAGCCCTCTTCACTAAATGCTCTGTTAGGCTACCAAGCCCTGGACCTACCTCGATAACCAAGGTATCCTTATCTATATTTGCAGTATCCACAATTTTAGATAAAATATTTTGATCCGTTAAGAAATTTTGACCAAATTTCTTCTTTGCATATAGATCATTTTCCTTTAATGCTTCATTGATATATGAAGTAGTACCTATTTTACCTTGCATAGTAGATTCTCTAAGCTTCCTTTCGTAATTTGTAATAAATTTAATCTTTTTAAAAATGTTTTCGCATTAGGCTTACCAATATTTAAAATGAAAGATATTTTATCTCTTAAAATTTTACTGTTTTTATCGCCTATTAGCCCTAAGGAATATAAATCCTTATTCGTAATCGTATCTTTTAAAACACTAGGGGTATATACATTTTCTAAGGATGCACGAATAGCTTCAATAGAAGCATGCTCAATGCCTACCTTCTTCTTGTTATTCGAAATGCAATCCTTTTTTCTTAAAAATGCTTGTGAAGCACTTGGTATCTCATTTGTAATAATGCTTCTTATTCTTTCTCCTGGTGAATCTGGGTCTGTAAAAATAATGATTCTATGTGTCTTTGCTAATTCCTTAATTAGCTCTATCGTTTCATTACTTATTTCACTACCATTCGTAATGACACATTCCGCATTTGGGTATGCTGCTTTAACCTTTATTTCGTCATGTGTACCTTCAACAACTATTATATCCATACTAATCCTCAAAATAGAATATTCTTTCTATTTCCTTATAGCTTGATGATCTTAGTGCCTTAATGATTGGTGAATATTGATCTAAGGTTTTTAGGCTTCCATCAGGAAGTAATACTCTTATCGCATTAATATCACTTTTTGGTGAATGCATATAGGCAACACCAGAAACCTTAACATTCTTATAGAAATATTTACCATATTCCATGTTTTGATATTTTTGCTTTAATTCCTCTAGGAATTTCTCATCAGGCTCGTTGACAAGCTCAATAAAATTATATAAATGACGCTTTTCAAAAGCGTTAGCTAATTTATTTAATACAGGGTCACTACACCAGGTTAATTGCTTGATAAAGCCATTGACATTCGTATCATCTAAATCGATATAGGATTCAATATCATCATTGTCCTTTAAAACATTTAAGAAGGAAATGATAGAAGCATCAATTCTTACACCTTCTATTGTTAAATCCTTAATTCTTTCGTAAATTCCCTCTAAAATCGTTTCATACGCTCTAGCTACAGGATGGTAATATACCTGGAAATACATATGATATCTACTCATTAAATAAGCCTCAATCGAATGTACACCAGAAGCTCTAACGCATACAGTACCATCAATAATTTTCATACTTCTTAAAATTCTACAATAGTCAATATGACCATAGGTAGCACCTGTCATATAGGCATCACGAGATAAATAATCCATACGGTCCACATCTAATTGGCTAGATACTAAGGATT
>JAFPIE010000274.1 GCA_017388605.1 Acholeplasmatales bacterium
ATATTCATATTTTGCATCCAAGCTATCCTTATAATTTGAAATAGTATACTCTACTCTTGTTTCTTCTTCAAGGAATGCCTTTTCCTTAATAAATTGAATAGACATGACATTGCTGTAATCCTCCACATATCCTAACACCTTAAGCTTATAGCTATTTGTTAAAGTTTTAAAATAATATACAAAATCACCTAAATAATCTATTCTATATTCCTGATCCTCTATAGATTCAATTGTAAAGTCGCTATATATATCATATTTATTTCTTTCTAGGTATTTCTTACCTATATTGAATAAATTATTAAATGCTTCATCACCTATTTCATTTTCATTTACATAATCTTGGGAAATAGAATAATATTCACTTACAATTTTCTCTGGTATAGAATAATAGTTTCCATAGTCATTTTCATCCATAATGTATTTTGCAGTATACCAAACATAATACCTTTTTAAGATCATATCATAATAATCCTTATTCGCCATGTATACATCATATATAGAGGATTTAAATTCACTATCCTTTCGTGTGCTATATCCATTATAATAGCTTCTACATGCATCTTCTAATTCAGTAAAGCCTTGCACCTCAGATTGTCTTCCCTCCGTTTTAATTTGATTAAAAATAAAAACTAGCTTCTCCGTTAAATACTTATGATTAAACCATGTTAAATAATAGGTATTATTGATTTCTTCTAAATAGGCCATATCATCAAGATACTCGGAATAACCATTAAAGCCATAGGTATTAATATTTGAAAATACCTTTTGAATATTTTCTTTATTTGCCGTGTAATAGGCATCAAATTCATCTGAATATTTTGAATCACTTCCCATATTATTAATTCTTTCTATTAAAGAATATGATCCTTCTTGTTTCCAGTTATTATAAATATACTCAGAAACATATATCTCATTATCTATAGGTGCCTTGTATTCTATAGCTTCTCCCTTTAAATTATAAAATTTATAATTTGCAGGATTATCTATAAACTCACTTGCTACAAAGCTAAACATTTCATCAGCATAAACTTCATCCGTTTGCATACTCGTAAAACGTGCACCACTACCAGAGGTTGTAGACATAGATCTCATAGATTCACTATAATCAAATTTATAATCCTCATAAAACCCATCATATACATAGATAAATACATGATAGCTATATCTTAAATAAGACTGATATTCCGTTTTTAATTCCATATTTTGATTCGTTTTTAATTCTTGAAATTTATTCGGAATATTTCCTGCATCATAGATACCTACAATCTTAAATTTTTTATTAATAGATTCCTTTGTATAAAAGGATAGTTGAAATTCATGATCTATAATATCTGAATAGGATGTAATATCCTCATTTGCTTGAATTAGGGCATCTGCAGCAAATAAGCTAATGGCAATTTCATCCTTATTCTTTGGAGATGTACCTAAATATAATGTAATTCCACTCTTGGAAAGTTCATCCATTCCTGCATCAACAAAGCCATTGAATCCATTTATAGAATAAAAGGAATCCGATTGTAATCTTTTATCTATAAAATTAACCATTCCCTCTCTAAAGCCATACACGCCAACAAAATAGTGTCCTAAGGAATTATTATTTAATTCCCCTATTTCGCTTTGGCTTATCTTGCCGTGATTTTTAGTAGTATAGCTCCATGAATTCCCATTTTCCTTTCTTTCTAAGGTTTTATTATCATAAGCATAAGACCCTCTTTCAAGCTCATATTCCTTATAAATTGTTTCATAATCATTAGAAGAATTCTCTAAGCCTGAGGCTAAGGAATAATTTGGATCGTATAGCAAAAGGGTAGATGCAACA
>JAFPIE010000275.1 GCA_017388605.1 Acholeplasmatales bacterium
ATATCTAGATCATATTTTTCCTTAATAGAATCTATGATTTCAAATTCACTCATATAGGAGTCCAATAATATAGGAGCATTTAAGCCCTTTAATACACCATCCTCCTTAGGAAGAAATATATATCTATCCATATTGGTTATAAAAATCATACTATATTCAAAATATTCCTTTTCTGGCTTTACCTTTTTCTTAGGATATTCAAATACTTTGTTTTCTTTATAGGCTTTGCATAATCCATTTAATGGACATTTATCACATAGGGCAACCTTTGGCATACAAATGGTCGCGCCAAGATCCATTAGTGCTTCGTTGAATGCGCCATAATCCTTATCCATAATGGATTCAATATATTCCTTATATTGCTTTTTTGTGGATTCCTTTAAGATATCAGAATCATCTAAATATAGTCTTGAAAATATTCTTAAAACATTGCCATCTACAGCAGCATATTTTAAATTATATGCTCTAGATAATATAGCACCAGCGGTATAAGCTCCAATGCCAGGAAGCTTTATTGCATCACTATAGGATTTAGGGAAAATACCATTATGATGATTTACAATTTCTATGGCACATTTTTTTAAATTTTTCGCTCTAGAATAATATCCTAGTCCTTCCCATAATTTAAAAAGCTTATCCTCAGCTATATTTGCTAAATCGTAAAAGCTTGGAACCTCTTCAATAAAACGATTGAAATAAGGAATTACCGCTTGAACTCTCGTTTGCTGAAGCATTATTTCACTTAAATATATTTGATAGGAATCTACATTTCCTCTCCAAGGTAAGTCTCTTTTGTTTTCCTTAAACCAATTAAGGATTAACGAATAGAATGTATTCATAAAATCACCAGAAGTATTATAGCATAATTTGATAAAAATAACCTAAAAAATAATAAAAAATAATGGTATTTTACACTGCATTGTGAAATTAAAAAATGGCTTAACTAAGCCATATTTTTGTGATATAATAAATTTGTCGGCGAAAGCGGATAATAGTTTTAAAACTAAGCAAAAATTCTTTTTAAAAGAAGATTGATTTATTTCTTTTAGAATAATCGTTTCTATGATATAATATCTTTGATATTTTTCATAGGGAGTGATTTTATGACATTACCTAATAAACTAACAATAGGTAGAATTATAGCAGTACCTCTAATGGTTACGGTTGCATGTATTCCTGCATTAAATGATCATTTTATTTTTAATGACGGTGGTTGTTATTTAACCATTGCAAATTTCGTTAATTTAATTATATTTATTCTTGCATCGATTACCGATTTCTTGGATGGTCATATTGCAAGAAAATATAATTTAGTTACTACATTTGGTAAATTTGCAGATCCACTTGCAGATAAGATGCTAGTGTTGACCTCCTTCTTAATCTTAATGGTTCAAAATGGCTTGCAGCATTACCCTGCGCTTGTATTAGAAGGTTGGCCTTATCATCTTACCATTACACCACTTTGGGCTGTTGCGATTATTTTAATACGTGAGCTAATGGTTTCAGGTGTTAGACTTGTTGCTGCACAAAAGGGTGAGGTAATTGCTGCTGGAATGTCTGGTAAGGTTAAGACATTTGTTACTATGGTTGCCTTAATTTTTGCATTCATTGCAACAGTACATGTATCTATTGCAATCCTTGCGTTAGTATTAGTATATGTTTCAGTAATACTTACAATATATTCTGGTATTGTTTATTTAATAAATGCTAAGGATATATTACTTGAATCAGTATAATAGGAGGAAAATTATATGGCAGAAGTCACAAGAGAACAAGCTCTTGAAAATGCACTTAAGACCATTGAAAAGGAGTTTGGAAAAGGCTCTGTTATGCGTCTTGGAGATAGAGTAGATCAAAAGGTTGAGGTTATACCTTCTGGTTCTATTGGATTAGATAAGGCCCTAGGTGTAGGTGGTTACCCTAAGGGAAGAGTTATTGAGGTTTATGGTCCTGAATCCTCAGGTAAGACTACATTCGCACTTCATGCAATTGCAAATGCACAAGCTGCAGGTGGTTATGCAGCATTTATTGATGCCGAGCATGCATTAGACCCTGTATATGCAAAGAATTTAGGCGTTGATGTTGAAAATTTAATTCTATCTCAGCCAGATTCAGGTGAGCAGGCATTAGAGATTGCAGAAGCATTAATTAAGAGTGGTTCTGTAGATATTATAGTCATTGACTCTGTTGCAGCATTAGTTCCTGAGGCAGAATTAAATGGCGATATGGGAGATTCTCATGTTGGTTTACATGCAAGATTAATGTCCCAAGCTATGCGTAAGCTATCTGGTATTATTGCTAAAACAAATTGTGTTGCTATCTTTATTAACCAAATTCGTGAGAAGGTTGGTGTTATGTTTGGTAACCCTGAAACTACAACAGGTGGTAGAGCATTGAAATTCTTTGCCTCCATTCGTATGGAAATTAGAAAGGGTGAAGCCATTAAGGATGGCACAACCGTCATTGGTAACCGTACAGCCATTAAGGTTGTAAAGAATAAGGTTGCACCACCATTTAAGACCGCTGAGGTAGATATTATTTACGGTAAGGGTATTTCTAAGATTGGTGAAATTGTCGATATGGCAGTGAATGCAGATATTATTCATAAGAGCGGTGCTTGGTTCTCTTATGAAGGAAATAAAATTGGTCAGGGTAGAGAGAATGCAAAGGAATTCTTATTAAATAATCCTGAGGTTGCAAAAGAAATCGAAGATAAGGTTCGTGCTTTATAATTTATGAAATATGGGACTCGCAAGAGTCCCTAAATTTTTGTTGACTTTGGATTTTCAATTTGCTATAATGATGTAGCAACCTTGGTAGATGTCGACGTACTCAAGAGGCTCAAGAGGCTTCCCTGCTAAGGAAGTAGGTTGGGTAACTGGCGCGAGGGTTCGAATCCCTCCGTCGACGCCACGTTGAAATGAATGCGACTTTTTGAATGAAAAGTCGCTTTTCTTTTTTTAATTTTGGCCTTTTATTTATAAAATATGTTATAAATAATATATGGATGGTGATGAACGATGAAAAAGCATATCGCATTTTGGATTGTATTTCCTATAACCTTTATATTATTACTATTATTTGTTTTATTTTATTTTGATTTGGCCAATGGACCTATCGTCTATTTTATATTAGAATTAGTTGCCTTAGGCATATATGCTTTCGCTAGTATCTTTTTAATGAATAGAAGAAAGCTTATAAGATGCATTCCCATTGCAGGTGTTTTTGTTATCACCATGTTAATGATGCTATTATCTCATCCGAAAAAGGAGATTATTCCTGCAGTTTCTGGTTCACAAGTGATAGAAACAGAAGTTCTTACATTAAAAAATGGAGATATTAGAGGTTTATATAACGAAGATAAGGATGTTGAGGTTTATGCAGGCATTCCTTATGCAAA
>JAFPIE010000276.1 GCA_017388605.1 Acholeplasmatales bacterium
CAAATGTTGTTTATATTTATGTCTCATTAAAGATTAATACTACATCCGTTACAGGCGAAGCTGAATTAAAGGTAGAGCTTAATACATACTATAAATATATGTATGATGCACTTGAGATGCTAAAGAAGGTGGAAACTAATCTTACTGCATTTAAAACGCAGGCAAAGCTAGAAATAAATCTTGCAACAAAAGCTTTAAGCGAGGTTGTAAAGAGTGTTAATTTAGATTATGTTAATGCACTTAAAGCTCAGATTTATGAGCAAATTGATAAGGCTCCATCCCTAGATGAGGTAAAAGCTATTTTAGCAGAGTATTCCGATATCGCTATCGATTATGCAAAGAATATTGTTTCTTCTGAGGTTGAAGCTCTTATTGCTAACGCTAAGGGTGTAATTGATGGACTATATCAAACAATATTATCTAAAGTACCTGCCGACTTGAAGGACAAGGTTGAATCAATTTATAAAGATGCTTTAGTCGCTTTATCTAAGATTCATAATGCAAATGAAGCTGGCATGATTGAAGAATACATAAATGAATTCAAACTACGTATTCTTGAACTTAAGGATGATTTACTTGAATTAACATTAGACGAATATAAAGCATTAGCATTAGAAAAGCTAGATGAATTAGTTGGCCCTTTAAAGGAAATATCTGAAAAATATAGCTTTGATAATTTAACAGGTACGATCACTCAATACTATACTACTGAAAAGGAATATATTGAGGGCATTGTATCTATGGATACTGCTAAGCAATTAATTACTAAGGTTGTAGAAGATACTCTTGCTGCCTTACCAAATGTTAAAGAGGATATTATTTCTTTATTAGGATCTAAGGTTCAAGCCGTAGTAGATGAAGCCTTAAAATATACAGATAATGAAGAAATTATCGCCAAGGCTAATGAATTTATTCAAGAATATACTACATTATTACAAAGAGTAGAAGACGTTAAAGAAATGAAGCCTATTGCTGAAGAAATGGTTGAACAAGCCAAAGAATTAGCAAAAGAAATTGCAGAGGATATTCTTAAGGATTTGAAGGAAAAAGCATTAACTGCCTTAGAAAATGCAGTTACTGAGGCATTATCCTATATTGAGGATGAGGATTTAAAGGCTGAAATTCAAGAATTCTATGAAACTGAAGTAGCAAAGGTTGAGGCAATTAAGGACCTTGAAACTGCTAAGGCAACCGGTGAAGAGATTTTAGCTGAAGCAAAGGATTTCTTTGCAGAAAAGCTTTTAGAGGCTTTAGATGATGTAAAAGCAAAAGCAAAGGCTAAGCTTGATACAATGGTTAATCAGGCACTTGAATTAATTCCTGATGAGACTCTACGTCAAGATATTAATACATTCTATCAAACTGAAGTTTCTATTATTACACAAGCTAATGATTTAGAAAGCTTAAAGGCTGCATTAGAATCAGTTGAAGAGGATACTAAGGCATTCTTAAAGGAAAAGTGTGATGCATATTTAGCTATATTAAAGCAAAATGCTTTATCTGAATTAAGTGACTTAATTGGTGGTGCTATCCAAAAGATTCCATATGAAGATTTACAAGCAGATTTAACTAATTTCAAGAATCAAGAAATTGAAGTAATTAATGGAATAACGGATTTAGAGACTTCTAAAACTGCATTTGCAAAGGTTAAGAAGGATACCCAGGATTTCATTGCTGCAGAAATAAGTAAGGCAATTACATATGGTAAAGCAGCTATAAAGGAAACCTTAGATGGAGCTGTTGCGGATTTATTAACAAAGATCGAAGATGAAAATCTAAAGAGTGATATTAATGATTTCTATAATACTGAAATGAGAAAGGTTGAAGCTATTGATTCTTTAGAGAAAGTAAGTACAGTAGCACAAGAAATTGCAAGTGACACTGATACCTTTGTTGCAAATATGATTCAAGAGCAGTTAGCTATATTCAAGAATAAGGCTATTGAAAAGCTAGATGAATATATTGAGGCTGGAATTGCTAAATTACCAAATGATGAATTAAAGCAATCCTTAAGAGATTTCAAAACAACAGAGCTAACAAAGGTTCAAGCAGTAAATACACTAGAGGATGCAAAGGCTCTTCCAAATGTATTAAAGGAAGATGTTGAGCTATATGTAAAGGAATTAGTGGCTAGTACACTTAAGGAAGCAAGAGATAAGATGATTTCTTACGTTGCCGCATTAAAGAATTCCTTTAATCAAAGCCCATATGACTATGTACCAAAAGCTATGACTGAAGGTGCATCCATTCAAAAATATGCAAATGCTAATTTTGCAACAGATTACACAACAAATGTTGCTGTAGATCAAATTCTAAAGGGCGGATATGGCGAGCAATGGAATATGGTATTACAGAATATGGATAAATGTGATGCATATATGAGAATCCTTTCTAAGGGCGAGACTATCATTAACTTAGCTACTACAGCTGTAAATGAGTATTTAAACAGCAAGTATGCGGATTCCTTAAGCTATACCGCAAGAGGAGATAACTATTCTGTATCTATCGACTATTCTGATGATATCGTATATTACAATATTGTATTTACTACTCCAATTAATGTTCCATTATTAGGAGAGGTTACTCCAACAATTCAAATGGAATATGATGGCGCAACAGGCGATAAGACCTTCTATATTTCTATAACAAATGAAAATGCTATAAGATATGTTGTTTCTAATAATTCCTTTGAATTCGGTCTATCCTTAGGATTAAGTAAGGGTAAACGTACATCCTATGTGACTCTTTCTCGTGATGAATCCAACAATGTTACTGGTCATTTATATGAATATTTAACCGTTGGAAACAAGGATGCAGTTAAGTCATGTGCGGATTTCTATATTGGCGATACTTACGCAACAGTAGTAGGTAATAAGGCATCTGGTATGGTTGCATTCAGTGGCTATATCAATGAATTATACAATGTTGCACAAGGCGATTTAATTGGCTATGAGGTAAGAGAAGAATTAAGTGCTGTTGTATATAATACATTATGGTTCAATTTAGCTGATATTGATGGTATTAATAGTGTAAAGGTACTAGAAAAGTCTGATGCTAATGAATCATCTAAATCTACTGTTGATGTATATATCAATGGTTCTTCTAAATTATTAGTTCCTACATATAATAAAAAGGCCTTTGTAAAAACTTCTCGTAAATATGATATTGAATTAAGAACAAGACATTATTATACATATGATGATGATAAAGAGGAATATGTAGATAATGAAATAACTGTTCCAATGATGTTTATTCAAGAGGGCGATAATTTTAATACCTTTGCTGCAGATTTCTTAGCGGATAATCAAACTGTAGTAAGTGTTGCACTTGAGGAGGATTCATTAAATAAGATCTTAGATGATTACGATACTTATATCGATATCTTTATCGAAAATAAGGAATTAATGGATTCTAATAAGATTCTTGCCTTCATTCATGATGCTGAAGAAGAATAAAACGGGCGAATGACAAGCAAAAAGTGGCTTAACTAAGCCACTTTTTTCATTATTTATTCCATAATATACTATCGACAATGAATAAAGGAGAATGTATATGCCATATTATTTAGTGAAATGTAAATGTGGACATGTAGGTAAGAAATACTATATGCCAATAACCTTTGCTGTGGAAGCTTCAAGTAAAAAGGATGCATCCGCTTATGCTAGAACGATTCGTAGAGTTAAGCACGATCATAAGGATGCTATATTAGAATGTATTGAAGTGTCCTATGAAGAATACTTAAACCAAAAAGAAATAAATGAAAATGACATATATCTTAAATGTCATTCACGTCACGAACAAAATGAATATTTGAATGAAATAAAGGATAGATTAATCGTAGATCCTAATTGGATTAAGAAAAACAATCTGGGATATAAAAATAGAAAGCCAAATCTATCTATGCAAAAGAAGAAATATGAAGAAACTTCATATTTAGACTAACCACGATTCTATCGTGGTTTTCTTTTTTGCTACTAATTCTATTAAATATTTATAAGAATATCTTTATATAATAAAGAATAAATGTAACCCATATTTATTTAACAAGTGATATTTATAAATATTAATATATTAAATTAAAAATGATATAATGAAAGCAAAGAAAAAAGTGAACCATATTGGTTGCAAAAATGAAAAATACAAACATAGGATTAATGGAGGAGAAAATAAAAATGAAGGTAAAATTTAGTGTAAAAGATTCAAAAACTTTAGAATTACAGGAAAATGCATCTAAAGGAGATATCATTGACTTAACTGAAGAAATCTCTATTGATACTACATCCTTAGAAGCAAAATTAAATGAAGAAATTGATAGAAGCAAGGATAAGATTTATCTATCTAAGCTTGAAAGCGAGAAAAAGGCACTTCTTGCAACCTTTAATGAAGAAAAGGAGCGTGAGCTTGCTAAGCTTAAGATTGAAATCTCTAAGCTTGAAAATGATTTAAAGGTTAGCCTAGAGAAAAAGGATTCTGAAAAGGAGCTTGCTTTAAAGAACCAGGAAATGGAAAAGAAGGATCTCCTTGCTAAAAAGAATGAAGAAATTAAAGAATTACAGAACCAGATTTTAAACGCTAACCAGGCTAAGGAAATTGCTGTTCACGAAGCTTTAGTCAAAAAGAATGAGGAAATTCAAAAGCTAAATGAGGAAATCAAGGTATCCGAGGCTAACCATAGCTTAGCACTTTCTGAACAATCTCGTAAGAACCAAGAAGAAATTACTGAGATGAAAACTAAGATTATGGAATTGAACCATAAAATCGAAGAAGAAAAGCGCAGTAAGGCTGAGGAGCTAAAGGCTCAAGAGGAAGCTACAGAAAAGCTTCTAAAGATGAAGGATGAGCAAATCGAGCAATACAAGGACTTCAAGAAGGGCTTATCTACAAAGATGATTGGTGAATCCTTAGAACAGCATTGCTTAAATGAATTCAACAAGGTTAGAGCCTATGCATTCCCTAATGCTTATTTCGAAAAGGACAATGATGTTGTTGATGGTACAAAGGGTGACTTCGTTTTCCGTGAGGAAAAGGATGGAGTAGAATTATTATCCATTATGTTTGAAATGAAAAATGAAATGGATACTACATCAACTAAGCATAAGAATGAGGATTTCTTTGATAAGCTAGATAAGGATAGAAAAAAGAAAAACTGCGAATACGCAGTATTAGTTACAATGCTAGAATTAGATAATGAAGCCTATGATGGTATTGTAGATGTATCCTATAGATATCCTAAGATGTATGTCATTCGTCCACAATTCTTAGTATCTTTAATTGGTATTTTAAGAAATCAAGCATTAAATACTATAAGCTACAAGAAGGAGCTTGAAATTATTAAGAATCAGGATATTGATGTATCTAATTTTGAAGCTAAGATGCTAGACTTCCAGGATAAATTCGGAAAGAATTATGAAAGAGCTCAAGAGAAGTTCCAAACCGCAATCGATGAAATCGATAAATCTATTGCTCATTTAAACAAGATTAAGGAAGCCTTAATTTCTTCTGAAAACAATTTAAGACTTGCGAATGATAAGGCTCAGGATTTATCGATTAAGAAGCTTACCCGTGGTAATCCTACAATGCAAAAGAAATTCGAAGAAGCAAGAAAAAATAAGGAATTAGAAGAAAAATAATTCATCTCAACAAAGCATGTCATCTTAAAATGAATAAGATGACATTTTCTTTTTTGAGAAGCACTCACATGGAAAGTGTTACTCTTTTAGTCAAACGATAATGTGAAAAACTAGTCCACTGAATTAATCTTGAATAATCATAAAAATATGCTATACTATAAGTGTCTTGAGGGACAACGTATTAGGAAAAACGAAAAGGGATGATTGCCGTCATCCCTTTTCTCATTTTGGAGGAAACAACGTATTAGGATACTATCTAGCGATAGTTATTCTTATTAATAATAATGATTAATACCATTATCACAATAAGAATTATTAGGTATTCCACCTAATACCTCCTAACTACCCGTTGTTCCCTCCGAGTAGAAGTGTTTCATTCTGTTGTCTCCTCCTAAAATGAACCATATAAATATGGCAATTTAATGATAACATTATTAGGATTGTCATTCAATATATTTTGTTGATTTGTTGATTTATTGTATATAATTTATTATAATTGTTTTATAAGGATGTGACTTTCTTATGAATGAATATGAAATCATAAAATTTAAGAATGATGATATTGAACTATCTGTCAATGTTTCACCTTCAGAAGACACTGTTTGGTTAACAAAAGAACAAATGGCCATATTATTTGATAGGGATA
>JAFPIE010000277.1 GCA_017388605.1 Acholeplasmatales bacterium
TAATCCTAGAAATATCTTTGGGTCTCATACGGATTCTGATCATGTATATAACACACCAAGAGCTTGGTTTATGGGAAGATATTTTAATCCAAAAACTTATAAATGGGATGGAGAAAATGCAGATTTTACTCCAGAATCTGATGATATTCCATGGAGCTTAGTTCCAGAAAGAAAGATTACACCTGAGGATATTAAATATATATTATCAAGCTATTATCAGGGTACGCCTTATAATCCATATCAAAAGGCAAATGACCCAAGAAAAGGCATATATCGTCCTATCGGTATTTCTCGTACAGGTATTATGGCAATCACACAAATTCGTCCATATGTAGATGATGAGATTAAAGCAATTGAATGGCTATCCTTCGGTTCAAACCCATTCAATTCCTCCTTGCCACTTTATACGAATGTATCGAAATTACCAGAGTATGTATCGAATGTTACCCTAGATGTTTCTACAGATAATTTCTTCTGGGTAAATCGTTTAATTGGCGTTTTAGCTGATGCAAATTATGGAGCTTGTATTCAGCATATTGAGCGTTATCAGCTTTCTGTATCTGCAAAGGGACATGAAATTATCAATGAATATGATAAGAAATTTAAAGAATCTAGGGATGTTAAGGTATTAGAGGAAGCGAATAATAAGCTATGTGAAATGGCTAAGAAGGAAGCTCAAAATACATTAAATAAGGTTTTATATCAAGCATCTTTATCCATGAAATGTGGATATTCTAGAAGTGATAATTAATTTTAGGAAGGCTTTGCCTTCCTTTTATTTTGGTAAAAAAAAGTATTGCCATTTCTTTTATTTTGGTGTTATAATAGGGGTACAGTTGGGACAGTTGGTACAAAGGGGGCAGAACTTGTGCAAATCAATGGAAAAGAAAGCGTATATGAGCAAATTATAAATCATTATAGAAAATATATATCCTTAGGCATATTAAAGCCTCTTGAGAAAATGCCTTCTGTCAGGGAGCTTGCGATTGAAATTGGAGTAAACCACAAGACTGTCGAAAGAGCCTATGCAGAATTGATGAAGGAAGGATTAATTGAATCTATTCCAAAGAAGGGATATTTTGTTTCAGGCGAGAAAAAGAAAAATCCTATGATTAAGGATGTTTTAAAAAATCTATTAAATCAAGGAGTGACAAAGGAAGAAATCCTTGAGGAACTAGATGCTTTATTAAAGGAGGATTTAAAATGATTAGCATTAAGGGAATAAAGAAGTCCTTTGATAAGCTTGTGTTAGATGACCTAAATTTAGATATAGAGGATGGAACTATATTTGGACTTGTAGGTATTAATGGTGCAGGTAAATCAACGCTTCTTAAAATTATGGCAGGAATCATGAAACCAGAAGAAGGTCTAGTTTATTATGATTATAAGCCTATTTACGAAAATATTGAGGTAAAGAAGGATGTCTTCTTACTTCCAGATGATCCATTTTATTCAAGAAATACAACACCAAAGAATTTAATTGATTTATATAAAGCATTTTATTCTGTTGATGAAGTAGCATATTTCTCTTTTTTAAATAGTTTTGGAATTCCAATAACAAAATCTATGTATAATTTTTCAAAGGGAATGAGGCGTCAGGTTTTTTGTGCCTTAGCCTTAGCGATTAAGCCAAAGTATTTATTTTTAGATGAAGCATTCGACGGACTTGATCCTTTAGCTAGATTAAAGCTAAAGAAGGAATTGTTAAAGGTTCAAGAGGAAAATAATATGACGGTAGTTATATCAAGTCATTCCTTAAGAGAGCTTGAGGATATTTGTGATTCCTATGGACTTTTAGATTCCAAGAAGATTTCATCTAGCGGTAATATTAGTGAGCATTTAGAGGAATATCATAAATATATGATTGCCTTCGATAGTGAAATGAAGGAAGAAGACTTCAATATGAAATTTATAACATTCAAGCAGGATAAGAGATTTATTACTGTAGTTGTAAAGAATAATTTAGAAGAAATGACAAAACTGATGGAGGAATATCATCCTTTAGTCATCGATGAAATCAGTATAGATTTTGAAGAACTATTTGTTATTGAGGTTGAATCTAGGGGGTATATAAAATGAAATCATATTTAAAGTATTTAATCAAAAAGAGATTTCCGATATATCTTTCTGCATTTGTTATATTCATGATTTTATTCTTTTCAGTCAATAATGTAGGATCTATGTTACTATCCAAGGATTTTAATGGGGAGCAGGTAGAATATGTTTCACGTGATATTTTCTTGGTATATATTATTTCTTTTGCAATTGCACTTGGAGTAATTGTTCCATTTGAATTCTCATTTAAAATGAAGAATATTACTGCAAATCAAGCATATTCTTTACCAATTAAAAGAGAAATATTATATTGGACTAGATTTTTGTTTGGCTTTTTAGAAGTGCTAGTACCATTTACTCTGGCTTTTGGAATATCTATCCTATCATTATTCCCAATTTACCCACATGTAAATATGTTAGGGTTCTTAGTACTTTATGGATTACTGGTAATTGTTGGATTTTTATTCTATTCCATTGAGGTTTTTGTCTACTGTCAGGCAAATAATGTTGTTGATGGTATTGTATTTATACTTTTAGCAAGCGTTCTTCCTTTTGCTGTTAGTTTTGCAGTTCTTTATACTGTTACAGGTTCAAACTCAGCTTTATATCCTATTAATCCACGATCTTATTTTCCGGAGTTTAATTTTAGTATACCTAATGATATTGGTAAATTCGTATTATATCATAATCATGTGTATCAATGGAAACTTACTACCGTATTTGTAGATAAGGAATATATTATATATACGCCAGTTTCATACGAATTAAGTATTACTACAGAATATGTGGTAAGCATGTGCATCTTTGTTGTTTGGGGTATAGCTTCCTTTATTGGTCAATTCTTTGTATCAAAGAGCTTTAAAAGTGAAGATGCAGGTCAAAGAAGTGAATCTTGGTTTGGATATAAAACATATATTCCTGTAATTCTCATTTCATTTTGTTATATTATTGGGAATGGATCTATAGTCTTATATTTTATATGTTTAATTAGTATATATTTATTATATGTATTATATAAAAGGAGCTTTAAGCTAGATAAAAAGACTTGGATTATTGTTGCGTGTGTTTTAATAGCGGCGACGGTAGCTTATGTAATGGGATTTTCACTCCAAGATACCTTGCGTAAAAATTATTTAAATCCTAGATATGATGATTATTATGCAAAAATATTATTGAATTGTGTTTCAAATAGAATGTTACTATGATTGCCAAAAAAGCTTAGCAATTCAAAGTGAATAGTAAATTATAAAACTCAGGAATACCTGAGTTTTTATTATGCTATATTGAGAGAAAAGCCAATTTCTAGTATAATTACTAAAGTAAAGGATGATGAATATGAAAAGTATTGAGGTTTTGAATTTAGAGAAAATATATAATGAGGGCGAAGAAAATGAGGTAAGGGCATTAAATGGTATCTCCTTTAGTCTAGAGGAGGGAACATTCGCGGTAGTCCTTGGCCCATCTGGTGCAGGTAAATCCACATTATTAAATATATTAGGTGGTATGGATGATGCAACA
>JAFPIE010000021.1 GCA_017388605.1 Acholeplasmatales bacterium
GATGCCGCATAAAGAGGAAAGCAGAGCTGATTCTGAAGCTTAAGACAATCGTATTTATTTGAAGCCATACTCTTATTCTACAACAAAGAAGAAATCTTTTCATCAATTTTTGAAGGTTCAACTGTAGATTCAAAGCGTTCAACAACATTGCCATTACGGTCTACAAGAAACTTTGTAAAATTCCATTTGATATCCGGATTGTTCTTATAATCAGGATCAATTGCTTTTACGACAGCCTTCATGACAGCACCCTTTACACCGGAAAAACCTTCAAAGCCTTTCTGACTTTTAAGATACTTAAACAGCTCAGTTGCATTCGGGCCATTTACCTCAATCTTCTTAAACTGATCGAAGGTTGTTTTGTACTTAGCTGTACAAAATTCATGGATTTCATCATCCGATCCAGGTGCCTGGTGACCAAACTGGTCACATGGGAAATCTAAAACCTCTAATCCCTTTTCATGATATGCCTTATATAAATTCTCTAAAGCCTCATACTGTGGTGTAAATCCACAGCCTGTAGCTGTATTCACAATTAATAATACCTTGCCCCGAAAATCATTTAATGAAACCTCTGTTCCATCTCTTTTTACTACCTTATATTCTTGATCATATAATTTTGCCATACGACAACCTCTCTTTCATTGTTCGCAATTATATTGTACACAACATTTATTACATTGTCAACCACATTTTATAAAAAAAATAAATGCCCACAAAGTGGGCACTATTCCTTCTTATCCATAGAAACCGAATGTGGTATGACCTCCCAGGTCTTACCCTTCTTCTTAAATATTCTAAAGAATGAAATAATATAGGTAGCTAAAAAGAATGGATGATATAAGGAAACTAAAATGATTCTAGAAGGCTTTATATCATTATTCTTTCTATCTAAGAAGAATACAATCATTGAGATTACAAAAACAGCTACATAATAGGCAATAAATGCCCCTATAGCAAAATATATAGATGTTTTATCTCCACTACCTATTACTAAATTTATAATACCTAATACGATATTATAAACAATGAATACAATAAAGCATATCGCAAGGCCAAAGGCTGCAATACCAGATAGGTTTTGTTTTCTTCTTCCTTTTTGGTTATCCATAAATCCCTTAACCCATCTCGTTCTTTGCTTGATGGAATCCTTTAAATATATTGGCTGCTCATCATAGAATATAGCATCAGCTACATAGCAAGAGGATAGCTTGTTCTCCTCTGCATATTTTGATATTTCATAATCCTCTGTTAGGGAATGGAATGGCCATCCTCCTAAGGAATTAATAATGGATGCTTTAATACAAAAGCCTGTACCTGTTAATAATACCATTTCACCAAAGCGAGTCTTAAGCTCATTTTGAAAATTAATAATAGAGAAGGTTAAGCCAGATGCACCTGAGGTCGCACTTGAATTCCAATTCTTATTATTTCTGTTTCCAACAACTATATCAAAGCCCTCCTGGTATGCATCATTCATTCTTGATAGGAATTCATAATCGATGATATTATCTGCATCTAAAACTAAATAGGCATCATAATATCTATTTTCCTTTAAAATTCTTTTTACAATTTCATCAAGAACATATCCCTTTCCTTGATCTTGGGTTTCTCTTACATAGCAATATACATTATCATATTTTTTGCAGATTTCAACGGTAGGATCCTCTATCTTTTCAACCATGACATATATATCATATTTCTTCTTAGGATACATGGAATTCGTTAATGCATCTAAGGTATCTCCTATGACACTAGATTCATTTCTTGCCGCAATAAATATAGCAAATTTCGTTTCTGGATTCTTCTTTGAAATTGTATATTTCTTTACAGTAAAATATTTTAAATTTGCACATAGGAATAAAATTAAGAAGGCATAGAATAAACCAATTAATATCGTATTCGCTAAGGCGAAGAAATCAATGGAGCCATCGGTTAAATTTAATTCCCAATAGATTGCACCTGTATGTTCATCACTTCTTATAATTTGAATCCAGCCATAAATTAAATCGATAAGTAAAATGATATAGAATACTACACCACCAATTAATTCATTTGGCTTATGCTTTTCCTTTAAAATATTTAGCATAGGATGATAAATAAATCTTAAGAATAAATAAAAGAATAAAGTAAACCCTAGTGAGGTAAACATTTCTGCATATTTTGTAATATGGAATGGCCATGCACTATAATCAAAGATTTCTGCTTGAACCGTAAAATGCCAAAAATAGCCTATAGCGATTCCACCACCTAAAATGAGTACATATAAAACAATAAAATAAACAATATGGGATAAGAATACACTCCATTTATTCTTCTTTTTTATAAGCCTAATACCAAAAATAGCTGGTTCACTAGGACTACCAATAAAATAGAATAAAAATGCCATAAAGCCATAGGATGCATTAAATGGTAATACAAAGCTATCATTATTTATAATACCCGTTTTGATTAAATTTATTAAATTATCAAGCAAAAAGCCTAAGAAGGAAAAGATAATTGCCATGATGCATAATGCGCAAAAATCATGCTTCAAAATCTTAAAATAATTTTTCATTATTTTCACCACATCTTACTTAATGATTTCTTCCTTTAATACAATTTCAAAAGGCTTATCTGTCTTTACTGCAACAGATATATAATAATCCGCTAATGTAGTAAATTTAACCATATAGGATTCATCCTTATATTCAATTAATCCTGTACCTACAGGAATATCCTTTATGGATTTACCAGAAAGCCCTGACCCCTCAGCCTTAGATATAGCTTCCTTTAATGTCCACATTAAAAAGAAATCCTCAGGCTTTTTCATAAGCTCCCTATCGGCATCACTAAAGGCATAATGGATTAATTCTTCCTTAACCTCTCTTTTTTCTTCAATATCAATTCCACATTCCTTATCTGCAAGTACAAAAACAACATATTTTTTGGAATGAGAAATATTAAAGAATCCCTTAGGAGAGATAAGCTTACCTGATTTTGTTTTTTTAACATCGTCCTTAAAATATTTATGAATGAAATAGCCTGCACCTAAGGATAAAAGCTTATCATCCTCATTGATATAGGATTCTACTCTTTTCTTTCTTTCCTCTGAAATTTGACTTAAAAGATAGGTTTTATAAAATTTTATTTCGGATAAAGATAAATAATAAACTGTATATTGCTTCATAATATCACCATTTATATTAAACCATATTTCTATAGAATCTAACAGCCCTTACCAGTAATTGAGCATGAGGATTTAAAGGAATCCTCATAAATAAGATCCTTATGTCCTAGCTCTACTAAATAGGATTCCCAATCCGTAAATACATGATCTCCATCTATAATACATGGAATACCAATATCTCCAATTTGAATTAATCTTTCAAATACTTCCTTGTTGTTATCTCTATAATGTAAAAATTCTTTTAAATTCTTTAGAGAATCTAAGATTTCAATTTCCTCAAATTCAATTCCATACTTTAAAAAATTAAGCTTTAAATTCCTACAATCTGGACAATTTTTACTACCGTATACCTTTAACATAATTGCACCTCCAAATCTATTATACTATAAATTAAAAAAAGTACTGAATTATTCTTCAGTACTTGCTGCATCCTTGGTGCTTAGCTTCTTTTCAATTTGCTTATCTAAGAAGCCATAGAATATAGGGAAGATAACCTCAAGGATTAATTCTATTCCAAGTAAAATAATATGGATATGAGCATGATGCTCTACAGGATCTACAATCATTTCAATAGATAAAATGATTACGACAACAGATTCAATGAAGGAAATGAAGGCAGGGCGCTTATGTGTCATACGAACAACGCACTCGGTTATCTCATCACCCTCACGTAAGATAGACCAAGTACCCCAAATGATCTTGTTTGATAGCCATATTCTCCATACGTAAAGAACATTAATACGATAGCTAAGGAAACAAATACAATTGCTTGGAAGAATTTTGTCTTGTGTGAAACAATTCCCTTAATGCAGGATATTAACATATCCTCAATGCCATATGCAAGCATTACTGTTCCTACAACGAAATGTACATGCTCGAGTGAAAAGTGATTAAATACTAATATTAAAATACAACTAATAATTTATAAACAAAATTTAATTTTTTCCCAAATTTTCATAATTATTACTCCTAACCTTACTTATTCTTTCACAAGAAAAAGAAAAGGCAATACAGCTGTATTGCCCAATTTCTATAAAATTGTAATTTTTATTTTCATATCGGATAAAGGATAGCATGAGCATGTATGTATATAATCAAATCTCTTATCGGCTAATCTTCTATAATCCATATCCTTAGGAATAAAGAATTCACCCTCTAATACCTTAGCCCTACAAGCTCCACATTCACCACTTCTACATAGGCTATGAATTAATATTCCATGTCTTTCAAGCGCCACAAGAATAGGCTCAGAGGCATAGGCATCAATAACATCCTCCTTTATACCTCTTACTACAGTAATCTTATATTGCTCCTTCATTTTTTCTATAGGAAAGCCCTCTATTTTAGATACATCCTTATCTGTACCAAAGACCTCCATTCTTATTCTTCTTTTTGGAACATTTAAGCCATCTAGCTCACCCTTGATGTATTTATACATAGGGAGTGGCCCACAAATAAAATAGGTTGTCTTACCATTTTCTGGGTTTTGATCTATAGAATATTTCTTTATAATATCACGACTAATAAACCCAGATAAATCGCCATCCTTAAGTTCTGCATTTTCATCCGATAGTATATGAATTACCTTTACTCTATCACATTCTCTAGCAATTTTATCTAATTCATCCTCTAAAATAATATCCTTATGAGATAAGGAACCATAAAGAATGGTTAAATTATAATCTAATGTACCATGGGCAATTTCCTTTGCCATAGAATAAAATGGTGTAATACCAGAGCCACCTGCAATTCCTACAATATCCTTAGAATCTCTTAAAGATTCGAAATAGAAATGTCCAAAGGGCATTTCAACCTCTAGGGTATCTTGAAGCTTTAAATGATCATATAAATAATTAGAAACAAAGCCTATACCATCCTTACCTCTTCTTACAGTAATGCTAAAGAATCCATTTTCTCCTCTTGCCTCGTATGGAGCACTAGAAATGGAATAGGGTCTTGTAGTAACTGTAGCTCCAATTTTTACACGTATGGATACATAATTTCCAGCCTGAAAAATTGGTAATTTATGATTTATTGCCTTAAATGTAAACATACGAGCTGTTATAGAAACATCCTCTATTTTTATAACCTGAACCATAAATGGGGCTGGATGGAGTGCTCTTGCGACTTGGTTTATAGGATCAGCATATATATTTTCATTCTTCGCATTTTTAAATGCTTCCTCTCGCATCTTAGTTACACGAATCGCTCCACTAATATCCTGAATTAAGCCTTTTATTTTTGTCATATTATCTTGCCTCCTCTTCCATTTGCTTAAGTAGAATGCTTGCAGCCTTTCTACCATTAGAAATACAAGAGGACATACCATCGCCATTGATTGCATGAGCGCCCGAGAAGGCTAAGCCTTTGATATAATTTTCATTATTCTCCATGAATAATCTTGCAATGACATGGTCATCCATAGAATGCTTATAGCCATAAATACCACCCATATAATTGGATGAATAATGGGCAACCGTATGAGGCATTTCTACCTCAACTTCCAATATATGATCAAATAAATTGACACCTAAATGCTTAGAAACACATTCAATCATATCCCTAGCCATTTTTCTTTTTACCTCATGGTAATTTTCATCTGTTACGGATAAGAATGCCTCTGGGCTAGGTAGGTATGTAATCGATAGACTGCATTCCCCTTCCTTTGTACACTCTGGATTTGCATAATTTAGACAAATCGTTGTTAGATAATCATAAGGCCCTAGGGTTTTAACTTGCTCGAATATTCTATCTAAATCCATATCTCCCTCACAAGAGAATACAGAATAATCCTTAATATTTAATTCAAGAGGGCTTTTATCTAGTGTTAAAACAACACTTACGACCGTAAGACCAATTTCTCTTGCATTACAATCCTGATAGGCACGCTTAGGTACTTCAGTTATAGGCTCAATCATCTTGCCATAGCAGGTATTAGGGTATGCACTACAGGCTACATAATCAGCATATATCGTATCCCCCTTAGTTGTTCTTACACCATAGACATGGCCATCCTTAACTAAGATTTTTTCTACATTTTGCGAATATTCATATTGAACGCCTAAATCCATGCATCTCTCCTGCATACGTAAGGATAGCTCATGAGAGAATTCCTTACATACGTAAGATCCACCAACAAAATAATCTCCCATTAATACAGCATAAATCGTAAATGGTAAATCACTAAAGGGAGAACCAACATAAATCCAATAGCCCTTTAGGATATCCAAAACCTCCTTTGGTAAATCAAAGGTTTTTAATACCTCCTCTGTCGAATAGCCTGCTGTTTTAACTAAATTCGAATGATGTAAAATCATTTGTAGCTTATTCATGGGCTTAACCGATAATGCATTTACAGAATTATATACATCTGTACATAAATTCATTAAGCGGTTAACTTCCTTGAAGGTACCTGGGTATACTCTATCAATTTCATGGGCCATTTGAAATTCACCAGGAACGAAAATATCATTTTCAATAGAGCCATCAAAGCCTGCATGTAGAGTTATATCTATTTTTTCACTTGGAACATAAATTCTATAGGCCTCAGGCACTCTAAGCCAATCGACCATAACTCCCATTCCCTCTAAAAATCTTCTAATGGTAAGTGGCTTATCCTTAGGTCCAACACACATCATTTCATGTAGTGTTGCCTCCATTTCAACGCCACCTCTCACATAGCTTGTCGCAAGACCTCCAGGTAGGTTATGTCTTTCTAAAACTAATACATCTTTTCCCTTTGCTGCAAGCTCAAGTGCACAGCTCATTCCAGATAATGCACCACCAATGATGATCGCATCATATTTTTCTTTAAAAAAGCCCATGTCTATTCTCCTTTTTTCATCATTTCGATTATACTACACAATGTGTACCTTGAATAGAAAAAAGAATTCCATTTGGAATTCTATCTTTTATATTGCTCACCCTCTTGAATGATTCTTGCCATTTCACGCTTCATTTTTTGATTATTCGCATCAATTAATTTCTTTTCTTTTCTCTTTTTAGAAACATAAATAACGCCTGGAATAATCAAAAGTAAGAACAATAATAGGGCTAATCCCTCATTCATAGGCTTATATTCCTTTATGCTATTTTTAGCCTTATAATAATCATCCTCAAGATTTTTTAAGGTAATGTAGTTTCTTAAATTCTTATCTCTTTCCATAATGACATATTCGACCCTTTTCTTGCCACTACCAATAGCTTCTTCCCTAACTACCTTATAGCCAAATAGCTTATTGTCATTAATCTCTATAATATCCTTTTTTAATAATTTCTTTTCCTCTGTCATAAAATCACCAACTATTTATCATTTCCTATTACATTAATTACAAGTACATAGAATACATTTCCAAATCTTTCATCATAAACCAAATGGCCTAAATCTCTAACATGCTTGATTCTACCCTTCTTCGTTTTGATTCTATATTCTACATAATCTCTGTTATCTGTTTCATTCGAATGAATCTGCTCCCAAATCGATTGATCTACCCTATCGTAGTCCTCACTATAAACCATGCCTTTGAAATTATAACCAACATAATTCATAAAATCATCCTGGTTTTCACAATCATACATGCGAATACAATCCGAATTTGCATATAATATTCTTCCACTTTCTGCTTGGTATATAAAGATTACTCCAGGTACATTATTTGAAATTTCCTTCAAGGAGAAGCCAATTCTTTGTCTTTGTCCAAGCATCATCGATGGGTCATATCTTTCACAATCATTTTTGGAATGGAATTTTACATGATATAGGGCACTATCTGCAGCCGCATATAAATCCTGTAATTGTGTACCATCCATTGGATATATTGCATATCCTAAGGAAACGGTTAAAGGATAGGTTACACCCTTATAGGTATAATGCTTTTCCGACTTAACAAATTCTCTTAGGGTTTCTTCTACATTATCATAGCTCTTTTCCTTAAATACAATACAGAATTCATCTCCACCTGTTCTTGCAATAATAGCCTTAGTACCAAATTTTCTAACTAAAGACTTAGAGAAGGATTTTAAAGCTAAATCTCCAATAGGATGTCCATATAAATCATTAATTGTTTTAAAATCATCGATATCCATTACTGCATATACAAAGCGATTTTCCCTATTTGCCTTATAAAAAGCATGAACCTTTTCGCCAAAGCCAAATAGATTTAATAATCCAGTTAAAACATCAGACTTCGATGCTTTTTCTAATCTTTTCACTAGAATATGGTTTGCAACCCTTGCGGATATAAACCCTGCAGTATCACTAATAAGCTTTAAGAAATTTAAATTCTTATCATAGGAATAATTATCTACACATAAAAATCCAATTACCTTACCCTCACTATAAAGAGGATATACAAAGATTCTAGATACTCCAGCATTATGTAATAATTCATATAGATATGGATTTTCATCCTCTAAGGCATCAATATCATCCATTTCTATATAGCTATTTTCAAAAGAAATGTTCGCCCATTCCTTAAGAATAGAAAATGGAATATTCTTAAGCTGACCAATCGTCGATTGAACATCCTCTTTCGTATATTCAAATACATTATCAATTTTGATTCCTGCAGTTTCAAGTATATAGGTTCTATCGGAATCAATCGCTCTACCTAATTCCTTTAATACCTGATTCATCGCAATACTATATGGAATATTTGAATTCAATATCTTAGCTATGCGAATCGTTAGGTCATCTGTCATAAAGGCCTTCTTTAATTCCTCTGATTTTTTA
>JAFPIE010000001.1 GCA_017388605.1 Acholeplasmatales bacterium
CTCTTTTAAGCAGTGGATCATTTTTTAATATAAATACTCTTAGCTTATCAATTTTATCATATAAAACGAGTTCCTTAAGAGCGGCATGTCCCATATTTCCAGAGACACCAGTTAAACATACAAGCATATTTTTCACTTCCTAAATCGATTCAATTATATTAAAAAATAGAAAAAAAGAAAAGAGCTTGAATCTTACATTAGAATTTATATATAAGAAAAAGGAACTCTCATTCAAGTTCCTTCCTTCTTTTTGAAATTTTATCTTATTCTTCTTTAGCTTCTGTAGCTTCAGGCTTTGCATCTTCTGCCTTAGCATCGATTGCATCATTCTTCTTCTCAGGACGAACACTCTTACCTAAGAATGTGAATACACCAACTAAAACTAAGAATAGAGCATAGACAATTAGGATGATACCAAAGATAGTTAATCTCTTATCAATAACATTTACGCTAGGTAATGCTAAGATACCAAGTACTAAAGCAACTGCACCAATAATTGCCTCAACGCAAACTGGAACTAAGATTGTCTTAACATCAGCCTTCTTAACTAAGCCAAATACTAATACTAAGATTGCATCGCATACGAATAATGCACCTACAACAGTTAATACATATGCTGCATAATCTGTTAAGATATAAAGTAATCCAGCTGCAGTCTTCTCAACAACAAGGTAAATACCTAAAGCTAGAATGATACCATTCGCTAATGTAATGGCGCTTGCAGCTCTTTTTAACACTAAGATATTCAATACTAAGCCAAGAGTAGATACAACAATTAGTGTAACACCTAGGACAATAGAAATTGCATCGTAGGCATTGCCTGCAGCATTTCCATCCGCATTTTGCGCAACGATACATAAAATACCTACAGTTAAAACGATTGCAGCAGTAACCCATGTAGTAATGGCACTCTGTAATGATTTTTTCATATTTTTAATGATCTCCTTTCATTTTTACATTACATTATATATCACTTTTTTAATAAAATAACAATTTTATTCATGAAAAAAGATACAAATAAAGCGTTTTTTGTAAATGAACTTAAAAAAAGTATAAGAAAACTATTTTATTCTTCTTACATTTTTTTCATATGGTTTTCATAAACAAACTATACTATAATAGAGTTACAAGATACATTACTAAATAAATCCAGGAGGCTTAAATGAAAATTATTTTAGGAAATCCAGGCAGTGGCAAGACAAAGGAGCTACTAGCCTTAAGTGCAGAAAAGAATGTACCAATCCTTTGTGAATCTGCTGCAAGAGTGGAAAGACTTTTAGTTAAAGCTCAGGGCTATGGTTATAATATTCCAACCCCTGTAACTTTAGATAACGTAGGGACTGCATCTGAGGTTATCGTTGATGACATCGAGAGATTCTTTAGTCAAGCTTTAAATGTTAAGCTTAATGCCTTATCCGTTAATCGTGATAAATCGGTTGACATCTGTGATTTAGACAAAAAGTAAAATTTAAAAAAGCCACCTAGGGTGGTCTTTTTTTTATAAGTATTTTCTGATTTCATTTAAGCCTAAAACCTTATAGGTATATAAGGCTTCTTTTTCTTCTATATTCTTTTTATTAAACCAAATGGATTTTAATCCATAATTATAGGCACCAAATATATCTGAGGTAAGAGAATCACCAATGACTATAATTTCATCCTTTTTATGATGCATTCGCTTTAAGCATTCATCATAAAATTCTTGGCTTGGCTTAGAGGCACCTAGCTCCTCAGATACAAAGATATCCGTAAAATAATCGATGATATTTGCTTTAGATAATCTTCTTAATTGCTGGTACAAGGTAGAATTGGATGCAGCATATACATCATATTTACTATATAAATATTCTAATGTTTCCTTTGCATTAGGAATAAATATATGAGAATCTAGGATATATTTACGAAAGACCTTCTCAAATAAAACTCCATCATAGGATACGCCAATTTCATTAAAGATTTTATTAAATCTCATTTGAAATAGCTCATCCATTGTAATTTCCTTCTTCTCATGCATATGCCATAATATAGGATTTATTCTATCGTATGCTTCGTATATGGAATCTGGAATACTATAATTTAATTCCTCCATAGCCATTTTTATAGCCTCATGGCTACATAAATCCCAATCTAGGATGGTATCATCTATATCTAATAAAATTGCTTTAATCATTTTTTACCTCAAGTGGATTTTCTATTGGTTTTATATTTAGCTCATTAAGCATTTTATAGCCCTTATCTAAATTCTTATCTAAATCTAAAGGATTATGCGCATCCGAAGATACAATGACCTTAATATCCTTGTATTCACTTACAATCTTAAAGAATTCTCTATTGGGATACATATAATCTATAATCCCACCAAAATCCTTTTGATTCCTTGAAAATCCATTACAATTACATTCTAAATATACATTATTTTTAATACAGGCCGCAACAATTCTTTTTGTTGCAGAAATCGTATCCTGATCCCACCTAGGGTATCCTCCTAAGAAGATATCCGGGTGTGCAAGGATTTTAAAGCATTTTGTAGCTAATGCATCCTCAATTAGCTTAACATATTCTTCTAATCTTTCCTTTGTATTACACTGAAAGCTTGAAGTTTCATCGATTTCTTTATATCCACTATAATAATGACAACCCAAGATTAAATAATCTAAGGATTTTAATAATTCCTTATAATAGGCATCATTCCCATAGATATATTCTATTTCAAGACCTAAGTATAATTGAATTTTATCCTGATAAATTTTCTTACATTCCCTAAATTCAGGTACATAAATGTTATAAAATTCATCAAGGGTCATTCTTCTAAATCCAGGATTTGAAATAGGACCATGATCGGACATACCTAGGGAATGAAATCCAAGCCTTATGGCTTCTTCTACATAATCTCTTATATCACCTTGTGCATGATGGCATAGCCTCATATGCGTATGATAATTTTCTTTAAACATAATACCTCCTAATGAGTAAAAAAAAGAACGATGCCGTTCTTTTTTATTCATTTACATCCTCTTGCAATACAGCATTTTCTTTTCTCTTGTGCATAAAAGCCAAAAATCTATCAATTCCATAAATGATTACATAAGGTAATAATAAATAGACTAATATGACGATTATAGTATAAATTGGAAGATTCCATTCACAAACTGCCTTCGCAAATTCAGGTAAATTATATGCTTCTCTAAAGAACATTAAATTTACATGTAAGCTATAATCCATAATAATTGCGATTGGGAAAAAGATAGAAAGGAATAAGAAATAATACTTAAATCCTTTAAAGGATATTTCAAATCCACTATGGATAAAATATAGGATTCCTATATATAGGAGTACTCCATGGTATCCCATGCCATGGAAGGCAAGGAAATGGAATGCTTGAACGATAGGTAAGGAGGTAGATGGGTAAATCAAATAACAAAATCCACCTAAAATTCCACCAAAGATAAGCCAAGCCTGACCCATATTTTTAACCAATTCATTTTTGCTTAATGCGAATAATGCAGCGTATAGGAATAAACTACAAAAGGCAAGGGGGAACCATTGATCAAGTCCAAAATAACCATGAATATGATTATACCCAATCTTTATGATTTCCAGTGTCCATAAAATACAAACAGAAACTAAAGTTTGATCTCTAAGTCCTCTTTTTGTAATATTTCTTGATAAGTATAATCCAAGTACAATAAGCGCTCCAATGACAATGAAGAAAATAAAATGTCCTAGACTAAATATACCGCATGCAGGATATGCATCTCTATCACTAAAGAAACTCATAAACTAACCTCCCTTCATCTTAATAATAGACTCAAAGAAGATAATTGTCAAAAGAAATCCATTAAATTCATGCTTGTAAGCGTTTGTTAATCGATATGAAATACTCTATTCTCTTTAATCTCTTTTTTCACAAATTGGTTATCCAATGGATAACCTAAGATGACATGGCCAATTCCTTCATACTCATCTAGGTTTAAATTCAAGGATTTTAAAATCCTCTTTCCTTCATCCATTTCCATTTCCTGCTTAAGCCTATGACTCCAACAAGAACCAAGACCTATAGAGGATGCCTCAAGCATCATATTTTCTATCATACAAGATCCATCATAGACTGCATTTCTATGCTTCTTTACAAGTACTAATAATACTACAGGTGCACCATAAAAGGGATCTCTATCTACACCCATGATACTTCAATTTAATAAAGATAGCTCATGAATAATTTCTTTATTTGTAATAGATACAATAATACCTGTTTGTAAATTCATTCCAGATGCTGCATAAAGACCTGCCTCAATTACCTTATTGATTTCTTCCTTTTTAGGAATAGTATCTTGATAGCTTCTACAAGATCTTCTATTTTTAATTTCATTTAAAATATCCATACTTATTTCTCCCATTCAAAGTTTTCTTTTCCAGCACCAAGCTCAAAATGATATTTGATAATACCCTTATCCATTCCGCGATACATTCCATCATCCATATCTATTTTTACCATATTACCATTTCCAACAATTTTATATTCCTGTCGATTTAGGGCTGTTGGAGCATATAGTGTTGCCTCA
>JAFPIE010000022.1 GCA_017388605.1 Acholeplasmatales bacterium
GATAAGAAGAGCGAAGAATCTATAGATTCTGTTACTCTAAATACTATTCCATCCATAGATGAAATTAAAATAGAAGAGCCTATTATAGAAGAAAAGGAAATAGAAAATCCTAAAGATTTGAAGGATGAGGATTATTTAATCAAAACACCTCATGTAGATTTAAGTAGTAGTCTAGATGATTTCTTATATCATAAGGATTCTGATGATTCTTTTGGTAATATTTCAAATTATGATCCTATGGATAGCCTAAAGGGCTTAGGCGAAGATAAAAAATAATATAGAATAAATATGTATTCATGGTTAAAATGATTTTTTAAAAAAACAGTGGTATAATTATTTGGGAGTTATTTGGTTAATTTTAGGATTAATCATATAATTATTAAATGTATTTTAAGGAGATAGAGTATGGGATTATTAGCTATTTGGGCATGTGCTTTTGTAGTCTTAATTATTGCTACAATCTTTTTTGTGAAAGAGATTCGACATGCCAAAGCAGAAGAAAGAAAGCCTAGTGGGGGATATATTACCCTATTTGTTGTTTCAGTGGTTTTTTTCCTTGTTCCAATATTTATTGTTTTTGCGGTGTTTTTAACTTGGGCCGCAGGCGGATTTAGAGTAATGTAGGTGAGGCAATATGAAAAATAGAAAGTTTTATATAGCACTTGCTTGTATTCTTGGCATTGGTTTACTAATTACTATTGCACAGCTTATTTATATAGTTGTAGTATTTCCAAATGCTTCCATCATTCAATTTATCGCTAGGGAGTGGTGGGTATGAAAAGAAAAATTGCTCTTCTTACTTTAACAGCGGCATTCTTTATATTTATAAATTTATTTTTATATTTTTCTATTACAAGAAGATTATCAAATGGCTTTAGTGGGCCTAATCAACTAAGGATGATTGATGTATCTAAATATTTACCATTTGAAGAATCCTCTGAACTTGCTAGAACAGGCTCTAGTATTAAATTTGAAAAAGAAGATGATCTACCTGTTTTAGATGGAGCTGCAGCTTTAGTTCCAGTTTATGCATCCGTTATTGATAATATTTATCCAAAAGGTTCTGTAACCTATGAAGGTGGAAAATTTTCAGATGATAATACTTATGGAGAAAATTTTGCATCAGATAGTAAAATGAAATATCAAAATACAATAAGAGGATTTAATGCATTAATTGATGGAAGCGTGGATTTATTCTTTACAGCTTATCCGTCTAAAGAACAATTAGCTTATGCAGCAGAAAAGAATGTTGAACTTGAAATTGTTCCTATTGGTTTAGAATCTTTTGTATTCTTTGTAAATAAGAATAATCCGGTAGATGGTCTTACAATTGAACAAATCCGTTCCATTTATAGGGGAGAAGTAAGTAACTGGAATCAAATTGGTGGACCTAATCAATTGATTTATCCTGCTACTAGAGTTAAGGGTTCTGGTAGTCAAACAATGATGGAAAGTTTTATGCAAGGTGAATTTCATCCAAAGCAGGATCCATTTTCTATTTTTGGAGCTTCTATTGGATATTCATTTAGATTCTATTTATCTGGTATAATCGCAAACGAAAATGTAAAGATGCTAGAAGTTAATGGGGTATATCCAAATGAAGAGAATATCCGAAATGGTTCATATCCAATTACTGCAAAGTTCTATGTTGTATATCGTAAGGATAATACAAATACAAAAGTAAAAACCCTTGTAGATTGGCTATTATCAAATGAAGGTCAAGCTATGATTGAGGGCTGTGGATATGTTGGTTTACAAGCATAAAATTAATTAAATGGTTTGTTGTTTCTAACTAACCATTTTATTTTCTTTACAAATCAATACCTAAAGCGTATAATGTATTTAGATTATGGAGGGAATTATAATGGTAAAGGAACATTTAAGCTTAGTAGAATATAAATTTGATACACAGCTTTTAATCGATATAGCTGATGGAGATATTGATGATGCAGAGGATTCTTTAAGAGAATTCATTTTAACAAAATTAGTAGGAGATTCACTTGTAATTGCTGCAATTGAGGGTGAAGATAAATATGGTAATCCTGAAAACTTCATTAAGGTTCATTTCCATACCAATGAGCCATGGCTATTATTAGCTAAGGGTCAGGAAATGGGCGATATTTATGATATCGTAGTTGAAAATATGCAGCGTCAGGCTGACGGATTAAAGGGTTAAAATGTCATTTTTGACATTTTTTCTTTCTATATGATAAGAAATATAGTTAAGGATATAGAATTCTTAAAAAAGCCTTCTAGTGAAGTATTAAAGGAGGATCTATTCATTCGAGATGATTTAATCGATACTTTAAAATTTCATAGAAGTCATTGTGTTGGTATGGCAGCGAATATGATAGGCTATTCTAAGAATATGATTATTTTCATAAATGAAGAGGAAAAGATGGAGGTTATTCTAGAACCTAAAATCATAAAGGCAATGGATCCCTATGAGACAGAAGAGGGCTGCCTATCCTTAGAGGGTGTAAGAAAATGTATCCGTCATAAGAAAATTAAAATTGAATATTTAACCCTAGATTTCAAAAAGAGAATGAAGACATTTTCTGGCTTCACTGCAGAAATCATTGAGCATGAAATGGACCATTTACTTGGAAAAATCATTTAAAGATATCCTATATTGTATAAAAACAGTATAGGATTTTTCTTTAGACCTCTAAAAATTATTTGAGTGTTTTTAAAATATGGGTTATAA
>JAFPIE010000023.1 GCA_017388605.1 Acholeplasmatales bacterium
AGATATACCCAGTGCAATAGCGCTAAAATGTTTTTTCATATAAAGTTCTCCTTTTTTGTCGTTTTTTATATTATAACAATTTTTTTGTAAAACAAAAAGAGGGTTTCCCCTCTTTTTTACTTTGCGTCAATATCTAGGTGTATCTTTTTTCCTTCTTTAGAAGCTCCAGCATATAATACAGTACGGATAGCCTTAGCAATGGCTCCACCCTTACCGATTACTCTGCCTAAGTCACTTGGATTAACCTTTACCTGATACTGAAGGTCATCTTCAGAATCATTCAAACGTATAATTTCAACGTCCTGAGGATAAGCTACTAAAGGAAGAATTAAGCTCTTGATTAACTCTTCAAACTTTACCATAGCAAAACCTCTTACTTAGAAATAACTTTGTTTGCTACTAAAATGTTCTTAACAGTAGTCGTTGGCTGTGCACCCTTTGCAATCCAAGCATTAACCTTTTCAGCATCTACATTTACTGTAGCTGGGTTAGTTAATGGGTTATAAGTACCTAAAATCTCTAAGAACTTACCATCTCTTGGGGATCTTGAATCTGCTGCAACAATACGATACTTTGGAGCCTTGTGAGCACCAAATCTCTGTAATCTAATTTTAACCATATATAATACACTCCTTTTATAAGTTTTTTATAATACGTGAATCATTATATCATAAAATAAAAAGGTGTCAAGTATTTTTTCTTGACACTTTGGAATTTCTTTTATAAACAAAAAAATCCCTCCCCAGGGACTTTAGCATGCTTCAGCAAAAAGCTCATCCATGCTAGAAGAAAAATCATTTGTATTCGCAAATACAATGTACCAATATGTTCCCTTAGATGCAAGTGTCATTAAAAGCTCACGTGTAGCTTCTATTCCATTATTTTTTAGCATCCTTAGCTCAGAACATATTCTTTTTGCTTCACTTTTCAATATATTACCTCCTTCCATAGGAGTATTATTATATCTCTTTTTTCTTCTTTTGCAAGTAAAAACTTATTTCTATAGAATATTTAAGATATCCTTTATAGAAGATATGGTAATGCAATCCTTTTTTTCTTTAGATAATAAAATACCATCTATACCTACCTTCTTAGCTCCCATAATATCCGTATCATATCTATCCCCAATCATGATATATTCCTTTGTATTATCATCCTTTATATCTTTAATAATATATTCAAAGAATTCCTTATCCGGTTTATTATAGCCAATACATTCGGATATATAAATCTTTTCAAAATAATCATAAATCCCTGCTTTTTTAAGTCTTTTTATCTGAACCTGATTCATTCCATTAGAAGCAATAAAAAGTCTATATTTTTTAGATAATTCCTCTAATACATCTACTACTCCATCAAATAGATCTGCTTGGTATTTTAAGGATTCTACATAATATTTATTAAATAAGGAAATATCTCCATCCATATCTAAATACTCCATAATTTCCTTAAATCTTTTTTCTTGGAATTCAATTCTTTTCATTTCACCTTTAGCAAATTGATTAAATAGCCTCTCATTTAAAAAGCTAAAATGAGAAATCTCCTCCCTACTTGGAGTATAGGCCTTAAAATGCATCATAGTATCTATAAATGCACTTGCCTCTCCCTTATTAAAATCCATTAATGTGCCATCTAAATCAAATAATATATATTTCATATACTCCCTCAAAAAAAGGGCCAAAAAAGGCCCAAAATTATCTAAAAGAAATCTTATGCTTTAATGGAGAATCATATCTTAATTCTTCGATTAAGCCATCTTCATCATTTACTTTAGCATATACAACTCTACCTGTTGCAGACCCATCCACAACATATTCAATGTAAAGTGCAGCCAAATTATCTGATTTTGCTAAGAAATAATCGGTTTTAACACCCTTCTCCTTCAAGCCTAAAAAGCATTTATCATAAAAGCTACAAACAGCATTATATCCTGTAACTATAGTACCATCCTCTAAATATAGCTTACAATCATCACCAATAAGCTTTTTGAAATTATCTGCATTCTTAATATAATAGCCAACGCCTAATTCCTCTAGAGCCTGTAAAACTAAGATTTCATGAGAATCATAATTCGCTCTTGGTACATATTCTAAGCCCTGGTAGGTATAGTAATAATCATCATCCTTTAAGGCTAAACCTTTTTCTCTTCTTGCCTCATCCTTAGAACCAATTCCAACGGATGCAAAATAACAGGACTGTCCATAAATAAAGCTTTTTGCGATTAAAACATGTCTTTCAAATTCCGTCATCTTTACCTGCTCTGGAGCTAAAGCTGCACGAACTAAAATATAGACAACATCATATCCTGTACGACCTGTAATGGATACACCTGTTCTTACATCATAATCCTTTGAAAAGCAAAATAGCTTTAAATTTCCCTCTTCATATTCTGCAACATAATCTACAGCCATTCTATAAATATCTTTATTCGTTAATACATCACTATCACTATAGGATGGGATACCTTCCTTCCATTTTGACATAAACTTCAACTCCTTAGATAAGATTATTCTATTATATCAATAAATCATTTAAATTTTAAGTAATAATTTAACTTTTCAAGAAAAAAGATAAGAAAAGGTGGCCAAAAGCCACCAAATCTATTCTTCCATTTCCCATCCTTGGCACATTTTAATTGCTTTATGCCATTTCTTGACATATTCCATCTTTTGGTTCTTATCCATAGATGGATTATAGCATGCATCATATGCCCATATGCCTTTTATTTCATCAATGGATGCCCATACACCAACCTTTAGCCCAGCTAAATAAGCAACACCTAGGGCTGTTGTTTCCATAACCTTTGCACGCTCAACCCTACATTCACATACATCAGCTTGGAATTGCATTAAGAAATTATTCTTAGATGCACCACCATCAACCTTTAAATTGGAAATTTCAAGTCCAGTATCTTGCTTCATAGCATCCATAACATCCATCGTTTGATATGCAATGCCCTCTAAGCAAGCACGAATAATATGATTTCTATTGCATCCTCTGGTTAAGCCAAAGATTGTACCTCTTGCATACATATCCCAGTGTGGTGCGCCAAGACCTGTGAAGGCAGGTACGACATATACTCCATTATTATCCTTAACCTTTTGGGCAAAATATTCACTATCTGAGGAATCTGTAATTAAATGTAATTCATCCCTTAGCCACTGTACAACAGCACCACCAACGAAGACAGAGCCCTCAAGTACATATTGAATTTTATCGTTATAGCTTGCAGCTATGGTAGTGACAAGCCCATTCTTACTTTCGACATAATGCTCCCCTGTATTCATAAGTAAGAAGCATCCAGTACCATAGGTATTTTTAATATCTCCTTCATTGAAGCAGGCTTGACCAAATAGGGCAGACTGCTGGTCACCAGCAAC
>JAFPIE010000024.1 GCA_017388605.1 Acholeplasmatales bacterium
AGTGCTGATTTACTTTCTAAGTCAAACAAAAAGAGGAATAGCCCGGGTTTGGTCAATCCTCTATTGTACTACCTTAGGTAGTTTGTGAATAATATAAACGTAGCGCCGTATACGAGACCCGTACGTACGGTGCAACGGGAGGGGCGAAGAATTATTTTCTTTCCTCTACCCTATTATTGATTATCTTTAATTTCTTTTAGATAATCTAATAAATCTTCCACATATTCCTTTTGTAAAACCATATCCTCTTTGATTTCAAAATAATCAAAAAGAACATCCTCTCCAAGCTCCTTAACTAAGGTATTAATTTCTAATACCTCATCATCACTTGCTAAATCCTCTTTTTTATAGAAGGACTTAAACCAATCCTTATTTTCTGCTAAATTTAATGCTTCATCATACGTTAAAATCATAATATCACCTAAAGTGATTATAGCATAAATCTTATGAATAGTTTTAAAAAATAATAAATTTAATTGAATAGATATTTCATATCTATCGTGATATAATAGAAAAGAAATTTTAAGGAAAGGAGTACATCATGGAGCTTATACAATTATTTTTCATTTTCTTCAAGCTTGGAATTGTAAATTTTGGTGGTGGATATGCATTATTCCCACTTCTTGAAAGAGAATTCGTAACGAAAAGAAAATGGGTAACCAACCAAGAGCTTGCAGATTACTATGCAGTAGGGCAATGTACTCCTGGAGCATTCGCTGTAAATATCTCCACCTTCTTAGGTATAAGAAGAAAAGGTATCATTGGTGGTATTGTTGCAACCTTAGGTTTTGTTTTCCCTGCATTTATTATTATTTTTGTTATTGCATCCTTACTTACCAATTTTTCATCGAATGAATATGTAAGAAATGCCTTAGCTGGTATAAGAATATGTGTATTCTTTTTAATTATTTATGCCATAATGAAATTATCAAAATCAGCAATTAAGGATGTACCTGCAGGATTACTTGCAGGGGCTATTGCCATATCTGCAATAGCTATTGATATTATTCCATTATATGTATATGTCATATTAGCTGCTATTTTTGGACTTGTTGTATCCTTTATAAGAGAACGTAAAAAGAAGAATAAGAGGGAAGAAAAAGAAAAGATAGAAGTTAAAAAAGAATCCATAAAGAAGGATTATAAGAAGCCATTAAAATCTATTGGAATCGCCTTAGGCGGATTCCTTGTAGGTATTTCTTTAGGATTAGTAGGATGCTTATCCTTTATATTTATTAAGAATAAAAAATATAGAGAAGGATTATTATCCGCTATTATTCTATGGCTCATTTTTATCTTTGGAATTATTATAAGGATTTCTTTAAATTCTACCTTAGTCTTTGAGGTGTTCTTCCAATTCTTTAAGGTTGGCTTCCTAGCCTTTGGTGGTGGTCTTGCGACGATACCATTCCTAAATGAATTATCCTTATCTACGAATTGGTTTAGTCTAACTGATTTAGCAAATATGCTTGCGGTATCAGAATCTACTCCTGGTGCTATGGGTATTAATATGTCTACTTATGTAGGATATACTGTATTTAATACACATTTTAATCATTTAGGATTATCCTTCTTAGGCTCTATGGTATCTACCTTAGGTCTTGTTACTCCATCGATTATTGTAATATTCTTTGTATCCTTATTCTTGGATAAGTTTAAGGATAATAAATATGTAAATTGGATATTTTATGGTTTAAGAGCAGCATCCATTGGCTTAATCTTTGCTGCAGTATATTCTGTACTTAAGGTATCCTTATTCAATCAATATTTAGATTCGAATGAAAATATGGTAAATGCCGTTTATTATTCCTTTAATTTAGCATTTAGCCATGTAGATGGATTTATTGATTTCTTTAGAGCAATAGGACAGTTTATCTATCTATTATTTAATTTTAAGGCAGTACTTGTAGGTGTTATATTTGCACTTGCCATCTTTGGATTCAAGAAGCATCCTATCCTATATATTGCTTTTGCTGCATTCATTGGTATTTGCTTTCAAATGTATGCGCCTATTTATATTTAAGGAGAGATATTATGCACATATTTGGACATTTAAGGACAATTACAAAGCATCATAATAGAGTCATGAAATATTGCTTCAAATGTGGGCTATATTTTCAAGGCTTTTTCCATGATTTATCGAAATTATCGATTACGGAATTTTTTAATGGTGCGAAATACTATACAGGTACTAAAAGTCCTCACTTTAAAGAAAGAGAGGCAAAAGGCTATAGTGAAGCATGGATGCATCACAAGGGTAGAAACAAGCATCATGTCGATTACTGGATGGATGATAATGTTATGAACCACAGGGTAGAGCCAGTCGATATGCCCAATCGTTATTTGGCAGAATCCATTTGTGACAGGTTAGCCGCAACAGAAATCTACAATGGTAAAAACAGTAAAAAGGATGGAGCCTTAAATTATTTTTATAAGGAAGCATCCCACCTACCTATGACAAAATCTACTCATGACAGGTTAGAATATTTATTGAAATATTATGTCTATAAGGGACCTAAGGCTTTATTTAAATTCATGAAGAAGAATATGAGAAATAAGAAAACAGAAATTCCAATGGAGGAGTCTTTTGATGAGAGAATTGAAGATTAATGGTATTTATAAGCATTTTAAGGGGGATTATTATTTAGTCATCGATGTTGCTTATGATTCTGAGACAAAGGAAGAATATGTTGTATATAGAAGATTATATGGAGATATGTCCTTATGGATTAGAAAGAAGGATATGTTTTTAAGTGAGGTTGACCATAAAAAATATCCTAATGTAAGTCAAAAATATCGCTTTGAGCTACAGGATATAAAAAGTGTGGTGGAAAGATGACCTGTATAACTGCATTTAAAATTAATATTGCAAGAATTAATGATGATGAAATGTATGAAATCATTGATCTTATTGGTGTTGAACCAGGAATTACAGAGCAATTCCTATATTATGGACTTTTAAAAAAGGATACAGAGGATGAGGATTTTAAATTATACGATTTATTACATGAAACCCTATCCATTTTATATCCTAAGAAGGAAATATTAAAAAAGCTAATTAATATTTACCCAATATCTTATATCGTAGATGTAAAATTTTCTAATATCGAAGAGGAAATAGAAAGAAATACCTCCTTTACGATTGGAGAGGAAGCAAAGGAATTCATTTCCTATCTAGATTGCTATTACAATTTAAATAATGGGTATTTCGAATAGCACAGCTTTGCTGTGTTTTTCTTTTTTCTTGAAGTATATTTATAAAAGTTATATAATTAAATAAATAGCTTGCGATACAAAAAGAGGTGGTATTTATGAAGGTTTTAAAAACAGCCAATGAGCTTAGATTAGAGCATATGCAAATGTATTTTGGTAAAAGAGAAGAATTTAAAATTGAACTACCATTAGATTCTATAATTGTTCATGATGTTATAGAGGAAATCAATAAAAAGCTGAATGAGGATTTAGAAACAGAGCTTTTATTAATGGAAAATACAGATATAGATAGAAATCTATATTCCTTCTTAAGAACCTTTGATGTCTTAGAGGAGGGAATGAGCTTTAAGACATATTCTATCGATGGTATTGCAAAAAGAGAATTAATCCTAGATGATGCTGCGAAAAAGATGGTTACAAGATTCCGTCTTGTAAGAAAGCCAATTAAGGACATGGAAATTTTTGCACTTACACCACTTACTAGTGTTTTACAGCATGGGGTTGTATATTATGATTTAGATGTATTAAATCAATATGTATTTGATATTGTTACATTCCTATGTAATCATGGATTTGCAACCGTAACGGATTTTGAAATTTAAAATATGGACTTACCCTTTGGGTTAGTCCTTTTCTTTGAGGAGATTATTATGTATAAGTTTACAAAAGAAGAATTAAAGGATTTTAAAATAAATAATGGAAAATGCTATTCTATGGCAAATGGAATAGGAGGATATTCCTCAGGGTCTATCATCAATTCCTTCAATAGAAAGCATTACGGTTATTTAATTGCATCATTAAAGGCTCCAGTCAATAGAATGATGATTTTAGGTAAAATCGATGAAAAAATAGGAAATACTAGCCTTGAATGTCAAGAATATGTAGATTCTTTAGTTGATCATCATGATGCATTAGATGAATTTACTTATGATGCATATCCTACATTTACCTATAGGGGTAAGGATTTTGAAATTGTAAAAAGAATTGCTCCAGTCTATGGAGAAAATACAGTTGCTATTTCTTATATAGTTACATCTAAAATAGATACGACATTATCCTTAAAGCCTTTATTTAATTATAGAGACCATGGAGATGCAAGCGATATAAAGGATTTAGAATTTGATAGTGAAATTAAGGATAATTTATATATTTTAACTCCAAAAAAGAATCAAGATTTAGATATTAAATTCTATTTTAGTGATGGAAAAATAATAGAGAATCTAGAAAAATATACAAAGGGCTTATATTATCAATATGATTTTGAAACAGGGGATGATAGAATTGATCACTACTATACTCCTATTTCTATATCTATTGATTTAAAAAAGAATGAAAAGAAGATGATTTCTATCATCTGCTCTATCGAAAAAGAATTTTCTTTGAGAGCAGATGAAATCATTAAGAATTACAAGGAAAGAATCGATTCTTTGAAAAAGAAATCAGGATTAACAGATGAGCTTGCCTTAAATTTAGTTTGGAGTAGTGATTCCTTTATTACAAAAAGAGAATCTACAAAGCTAAAAACCATTCTTGCAGGTCTTCCTTGGTTTACGGATTGGGGAAGAGATACCATGATTGCCTTTACTGGCTTAACCTTAGTTACTAAAAGATTTGATGAGGCTAAGGAAATCTTAAAGAGCTTTGCGATTTATGAAAAGAATGGATTAATTCCGAATATGTTCCCAGATGATGGCTCTAAGCCTATGTATAATACAGTAGATGCCTCCTTATGGTATTTTTATGCATGCTATAAGTATATTGAATATACAGGGGATAAAAAATTCATTTTAGAAGAAATTTATCCTACCTTACAAAATATTATTTATGCCTATAGCCATAAGACAGATAACAATATCCATATGGATACAGATAGCTTAATTGCTTGTGGAGATAAGGATACTCAAATTACTTGGATGGATGTAAAAACCAATGGTATTGCCGTTACTCCAAGATTTGGTAAGCCCGTTGAAATTAATGCCTTATGGTATAATGCATTAAGAATTATGGATGAATTAAGTAAGGATGCAAATGATCCTACAAATTATTTAGAAATGTCCCTAGCGGTTAAAAAATCCTTCAATGAGAAATTCTATTGCAAGGAAACAGGCTGCTTATATGATACAATTGATCCATACGATAGTAAGGTTAGACCAAATCAATGCTTCGCATTATCCTTACCATTTAAGGTTGTAGATGAGAATAATATTCATAGTATTTTTGATTGTATTACTAAGGAATTATATAATGTTTATGGCTTAAGAAGCTTATCTATAAATGATAAGGAATTTAAGCCAAAATATGAAGGATCTCTATGGGATAGAGATATGGCATATCATATGGGGACAACCTGGGGTTGGCTAATTGGTACTTATTTTGATGCTTATGCCTATGTAAATAAGAAGAATCCTAAGGTTAAGGATGAAATCAATGAAATGGCACATAAGTTTATAAAGCATTTAAATGAGGGCTGCTTAAATGGTATTGCAGAAATCTTTGATGGAGATATCGCAAATAGAACAAGAGGCTGCTATAACCAAGCATGGAGCGTTGGAGAATTATTAAGAAGCTATTATGAGAACGTATTAAAATAGTTGGTATATTATGTTTGGAAATGAATTAAGAAAAAATGCTTATGAAATTATTAAGGATTCCTACCAGGAACATAAAATAGATCCAGAGGAATTATTGAAATTTTTAGAGCGTATCACAGATGAATCCTTATCTCGTGATTTATCCTATAGGATATTAGATGCCTTAGCAATTCATGATGATATAGAGGTATTAAATATTCTTTTAAAGGAATATAGAAGAAGATGTATGGTAGTATCTATAAATTTAAAGGAATATCCAGATTTATTTAACCGAAGGATGTATATACCTATAAGATATAATCTAGATTATACTGTATTATCTATTATATCCTCTCTAAGAGTATCGAATTATGAGGAATGCTATTTGATTATTGAT
>JAFPIE010000025.1 GCA_017388605.1 Acholeplasmatales bacterium
AGGTCTTACAAGACAAAGGGGAATCGATTCTACGGATGAGCCATTCATAATGTTTATGGATGCAGATGACGAATATATAAATTCGAATGTATTAAGTAGAATTTTAGATTATTTAAAAAAATATAATCCCAATTATTTAGTCACCAATATTATGGTTGAGGTTTATGTAGATAATCAAAAATCCTTAAGATTAAGAAAAAGGGAAGAAACCTATCCATGGATGCATGGGAAGGTTTATAAAAGGTTTTATCTTAAGGAGCATAATTTAAGATTTCATCCTAATATTAGACATTTAGAGGATTCTTATTTTACTAGCTGTCTACTTGGTACACTAAATAAAGAGGATATTCATTATTTGGATATCGTATCCTATTTATGGAAAATGAATGAGCTAAGTCTAACAAGAAAAAAATCAAAATATAATTATATGGTAGATACCTTTGATGATTTTATTTCTTGTGCAAGATATGTATATGATTATTTAACAAGCATTAAAAGTAAAATGAGATTTCCTTATTTTATTCAATCCACATTAGGAATTTATACAGTATTAAATTCAAATTTATTTGATTTTGATGATTTAAAGGATAAAAGAGAAGCCTATTTAAAAGACCTATATGATTATGTGATTAAAAAGAAGAATATATATAAATTAGTATCAGAGGATGTTTTAATTAAGCTTTATGAAAAGGAAATAAGAGAGCTTAAGGAAAGAAATAAATTAAGAGAAATTTATAAAGGCCTAAATGAATTTTTTAATGAATTTTTAATATAAAGGAAAGGAGGCAGCTCTATGAAGGACGAATTTAATAGAAAAAAGGAATTCGAATATAATAGAAAAATTAAAGAATTTAAACGCTTTGATGCAATCGAATATTATAAACCTAAGGAAATAGCGCCACTACCTCCTGAAATTAAGAAATTCAAGGAAGGCTTTAATGATAAGCCAGTTGAAGAAAAAAAGGTTATTAAGAATCGATTCGATGAAAAGCTAGAACAAAAGAATCAAAATAACCAAAGCGAAAATACAAATGCTGATGCACAAAATGTAGAAGCTGAAGGCGCAAATATGAATGGAGGAGCTATAGATAGTAGCGCCTCTACTACAGCCTCTACAGCCTCAAGTGCCTCTTCAACCTCTACAGTAGTTACTGCATCGACCTCGCTTGCTGGTGGAGTATCGATTATTTCTGCCTGCGCAATTGTTGCCGCGACGGTAGGCTCAACCGTAATGAATGCTGCCCCAAAGGTAGAATTTTTAGAGGTAGAGGCAGGAAGTGACTACCTACAATATAAAATAGATGTATTAGAATTAACGGAAGATACCCTATATAAGGTTAAGGTTTATAATGATACCTTTAATTCGGAATATGAGATTCATGAGGAGGGCATCCAAAAACAAATCGTTACAGGCTTAATTCCAAATAGAAGATATACGATATCCGTTGTCGCATCAAACGATGATTTAGGTGATATTACCTACTATACCCTAGATTGCTACACATCTAAGCTAGAATGCCCTAGGGCCGTATTTGATATCAATTCTACAGTATCTATAGAGGATGGATCCTTTAATTTAGATTATAATGTCTTTATTTCGGATTATTATCAAACAGGCTATCAAACCTATTTGGAAATCTATATTGATGAAGAGCTCTCTGAAACTAATAGATTATTAGATGAAGAAAATTATTTTAGAGGTTATTTTAATGACCTATATGAAGGACAAAATATCTATTTTGCTGCATATACGACCTATTATGATGAATTAACGAAGATAGGTGAATTCGGCTATAATCTAACCTATCCAGATTATATGGCAGATGAAATTTATAAATCGACCTTTGATTTTAAAGCCCCAGTGATCACGACAAGTGAGGATTCCTATTTCATATCGATTGATACTGGCTTCATACCAGAAAATGAAAATGAGGGCTATATTATTGATGTCTATAAGACAGGAGAATATGATTCTATTCTTACAAATTATAAGCTTAATACCTTAGAGGACGATCTCGTTTTAAGCTTTGAAGGACGCGATCAGGTTGCTTCCTTTAATGTTCCTGCAAACCTATATGGTATTGATATTTACCTAACTCCAACAAAGGAAGCTGCCAACCAAAAGAGATTCTACGCTAAGCGTCATATTGGCTCCTATTCCTTTAGTGAATATAGGGCTTTGGCGAAAGATCCAACCGCATCCATTACCTTTAATCCAGTATTAGATTATGATAATAATATTTATAATCTAGATTATGATATTCAAATTAACGATCCATATAATATTGGGGAGGAATTTTATTATAAGGTTCTATTAAACAATAATGATTATAGAAATGAAGAAATTACAAGCCATAATGTAGAGTCCACTATAGAAAATTTATATAATGGCTTTACCGCTGCCATAATCGTTTATAGTAAAAGGAATAATGAAGAAATCATCATTGGAAGTGATGAATTCATTGTTGAATACCCAATAGGCTTTGGTAGCTTCACATCAAAATACAGCCTAGATAGTCAAAATGTATCCTTAGATTTATGTAAGAATATACTTACAGTAGATACTAAATTTGAACAAGCAAATTCTTTAGAATCCTATACATTAAATGTATATGATAGTGATATGAACCTGTTATCTTCTAAGGATTCTATAGAGGCTATAATTACATTTGAAGATATCGAAACAAAGGAATTAATATTAGAATTTGTTCCAATCTCGAATGGAAAGAGCTTTGATTCTGTATCTATTAATTATACTCAAGAGGATTTAACCTTCGGTCATGATTATCAAATTAGCTATGAATGGAATATGGATAACACGAAGGTAACTGCTACGGCAATTTGTCAAAATAATCCAGAGCATATAATTGTTGAAGAGGCAGAACCTACAGTAATTATCAAGAAGGAAGCAACCGATCTTGAAGCTGGTATTATTCTATATGAGGCTACATTCCAAAATTCCCTATTCACCCTTCAAGCAAGGGAAGTAGAGGATCCATTTAGAATGGTAAACTTCGATTTATTTGAAAATGAGCTATCCTTAAGTATTTCTTTAGTCGATGGCTATAATGAGGATTCCTATACCTATTCTATAGATTTCATTTATAACGATTTAAAGGAAAGAAATCTAAATGGTGAATTTTCAGGCTTTTTAGAGGAGGTATTTGATCTAGATTATGATTCAAATACCTATAGTATTGATGATATTTCAAGTATCACATTATCCATTTTTGATATCGATGGTAATTTAGTTAGAACCTATAAATATTTAAGCGATGATGCAAATATTAGCTATTCTCCTCATCAAATTGATGAAAATGCCATCATTACAATACCTTATGAGATAGAAATCAAGGATGCAACCTTTGATAATGCAATGGTAGTATTTGATAGAGGTACAAATGAAACCTTCAATGATTTGTCAATGAAGGATAGTATTAGAGTAGAAAATCTTACATCGAATGAGCTTATCTATAATACAACCATTTATTATAAAAAGGGTACACTTCATATTTCTCGCGAAATGAAAAAGGAAGCTATTTCCTTAGAGACAGAGGTTTCCTTAGATTATTATGCAAGCTATGTAGATTCAGAATACTGTGCATTCGTAGAAATTGATGCATATATCGATGATGTTAAAATCACTCGTGAGCTAGAGCTTATGGTCTTAAAAGAGGGTATGCTAGATTATGATACCGATAGAATATTGGATTATAAATATATTATTTCTACTAAGGATGATGATGAATCAGATAAGGTAGATTATATAAAAGGATATTATAAAATACCTATAATTCATACAAATGAAATCAATTATTTAGATTTAAGAATTGATTCCTTGGGCTATAAGGAAACGATTAATATTCCAAATCCAACCTTCAATAAGATTTCAGCCTATGATGATGTAGATAATTATTCTATTCCAGAGGATAATTATTATATTGTAACAGAAGATGACGGAATGAAGTATTATTATTTCAATTTCGATTTAGAAAGCACTACAACCAAGGGTGAAATTGTATGTACTATAAATTATTCCTATAAGGAAAATGGTATTACAAAATATGGTCATACCAAGTATTTTACTTCTAAAGATTATATTCTTACCGTACCATATGATTTAGAGGATATAAATTTAACTATATATTATAAAGCATTAGATAAATATATAGGAGTAGAGGGAGAGAATAATCCATCTCCAGCAAATTATAATCTATATGAAAAAGGAGATGGCTCCTATAAGGAGGCATCTAGTTCCTTCATAGATGGTATTACATATTACCAAAGTGAGGGTAATGAATATATTATAGTAAATCCACAAATATTAGGCTTATATGAGCTTGATGTAGATCAGTCTTTAGATTCAGATTATTATAAATTATCCTTAGATACAGCATTTGATAGTAATAAGCAATATTATGTTTTTGAAGAAGAAAAATATATATTAACCTCTCCATCAAGCCTAGGCTTAATGGTAAAGGAGGATTATATCTTAACAGAGGATACCTATTTTGATAGTAGGAAGGAATATTTCCAATATATAGATGGAAGCTATATTCTAGCAACTCCAAAGAACTTAAACTTTAAGGAAAGAATATCTAAAGGCTTAGTATTAGCAGAGGAAGAGGAATTCCAAGAAACTGATTATTATATCTATGATGATCTAAGCTATACCTATAATTTGGTAACTCCAACATCACTAGATTTATATGTAAATGATAATGAAACTTTCGAAAAGAGTACAGATACAAGCTTTATGGTAGGTGTAAGCTATTATAAGCTTGTAGGTGGTGAATATGTATTCGTAAATCCCGAGTCCTTAGAGCTATATAAATATAGCTATAATGAAGCTTTAACAGAGGATAATGAATTTATTTATTCTTATTTCGATAGAAAGGTATATCCAATATCTATAGATGATAAGCTTAAGGCTATATCGAATGATATGCTATATCATAATATAGAAGATGATACGACGATAATAAGATTTAATGTAGATACCAATAAGGTAACAGGAGATTCTATATCCCTATCCTTTAATCAAGAGGATATAGAGATTCCAATCTATGATTATGCATATTGTGCTAGTAAATATGAAGATCAGGGTGAATATTATACTTACGATATTACTATAGATAATGGAAGTATTACTGTATCTGCATTCTATAGTGAAGAGGCTATCACCTATTATGAAATTATAATAACCTTTGAAGGTAATTTAGTAGATGGTAATTACGAAAAGCCAATTGTTGCCTATAGCTATTTCCCTAATGATTTTGTGAATACATTTGATGAAGTTGTAAATAGTACATCACTTATAGATACTGTATCCTATACGATTGCAGATTCTAATATTACCTATAGTAGTCACTATGTATATGATAATGTAGGTCAAAATGGCTATACCTTAACGGTAGGATACGAGGAATTTCATTCAGAAAATGATACCGATACCATTTTCATTGAGGTATATTCCGATTCGAATTACCAAAATCTAATTACAAGTAAGGGACCGGATTATAGCTATTATAAGGAAGCAAATATAGAGATTCCAAATGAATATTCTATAGTTTATATTAAAACAAAATTCATAAGAAGCTATGATGGAAATGAATTAGTTCTATATGAAGAGATTTTAGGTAAGCATATATTAAATGCGGCCTCTATTGAAGATGTTGGCATCAATAGTGATGGTGTATTCTTTAGAGGAGAGGTACATTCAGAAAATTTAAGCTATAGAATCACTAAGGACTATGAAAATGGATCAAAGGAAAATGAAGATGGTACATTTGATTCTAATTCCTTTGACATTTATACAGGTGTAGAGGAAGATATTATAAAATATACCCTTGAGATTATAGATACCAATACCAATGAGGTTTTAGCATCAAGAGATTATATCGATTTCATAACGGTATCGGATTATACCTATGATGATTTAAATGATTATATTTCCTTTGATTATGAAATATCTACTTTAGATGATTTAACTATTGAATCCATAGAGATTAATTATGGAAAGAATGTAATAGAATCCAGTGAATTATCTGGTACATTAAATGAATCTACCCTAAGTGGTGCATATGAAGACTTTAGCTTTGTTGTTAGCTGTCGCGATAAGGATGATAAAGTGGTTACCTATAGGGTTGAAATCACTAAGGAATTAGAGATTACGGATATTGATTATGAATATGAGATATTAGGTATTACCAATTCATCCTATTCCTTCACAAATTACAGTGGTGTATATGATAAAATAAATGATGTTTTATATGATAGGGTATATATAGAGGAAAACACAAAAATTTATAAGGATGCAAATGGAAATTTAGCACCTACTGTAGATGATACAGATGTTATCTATATTGACCTAAAGCATACGGCAATATATAAAACGGTAGGTGAGGTCATTGCCTATGTAGGACCTATTAAGATTTCTTATAATGATTATCAAATTGAGGTTACAAAGGGTGGATCGGGTTTGAATTATCACGAGCCACTAGAAAATAACCCAAGAATGATTTTAGGTAGTGAATTTGATAACGAATTAATTTTCTTGCATTCGAATGCAAGCTACTCAGAGGATCAATATAAGAATAGAGAATATACAACATCTATGGAATTAGAATTTAGTATTTCTTACCAAGGTAAGAGTAAGGATTATAGTATATCCTTTGATAAGGCTTATGAGAATCCTTATAGTTATAATAGTCAATTCTTTGATAGTGAGAATCAAGAATATACTATAGAAAGACTTGAGGGTGATAAGATCAATTTAAGCATCAACTCAGGCTTTAAGATAGATGAATATCCAAATTATGCATATAAGATTACCTTATATCCTAAAGATTCTATAGATACTACAGGTGAAGCATTATACAGATCGGATCTTATAACAGATTCAGAATATACATTCACAGGTATTGATGATAAGGCCTATAAGGTATCCATTATCGTATATGAGATAAAGGATAATTTAAGAATTTATTATGATTATTATGCATATAATCTATCTAAGCCAGCGAATACGGCTGTACTAGAAGGCTACATTTCAAGGGATTATAATACCAACCAATATTATGTTTCTTATATCCTTGATGAGGCTTATGTAGATAAGAATCAGGATATCAATATTCGCTTTATGGATACGGATCATAATATTTCGCTTACCGAGGGAGAATATGATCTTGATGGCTATACAGCGAACGTTACCTCATCTGATGGTAGGATTACGGTTGTTGTAACGGAAGAAAGTCCATCAAGCCGTGATACCTTTGAAGGTTCTATTACTCTATCTGAGGGTAATAGTGAAATTGGATATAGTACAAAAACTTATTATATTTCTTAAGTAGGAGGAAAAGAAAATGAAGAATAAGAATAAAAAGAAGAAAAAGGGCTTTACGATTGTAGAGCTCATCATCTTGGGTGTAGTTTTAGTAACAGCTACTGTATTTATCGTTATTGAAATGACAAACCCAGGAGCTAGTATATCCGTTTGGGTTAAAGATAACGTAATAGATACGGAAAAAATAGGTAAGGAATTCATGACTCATCTTCCTACTTTGATTCAAAGTATTATTTATATTGTCGTTATCTATGCAGTATGTAAGCTCATTCGTATGATTTTCCAATATCGTATGAAAAAATCCGATAGAGCGAAAACAGTATTAACCTTACTTGATGGGTTAGTTAAATATGCATGTGCTATCGCAATTATTATCTTTGTGCTTCAGGCTTTAGGTGTGAACGCAACCGCAATCTTTGCCTCAGTAGGTATTTTAACCCTAGTTATAGGCTTAGGCTGCCAAAGCCTTATTGCCGATATTGTTGCAGGTATGTTCATTATTTTTGAAAATGAATACAACGTAGGTGAAATTGTAACCATTGATGATTTTAGAGGTACTGTCATTGAAATTGGTATTCGTGCAACAAAGCTATTAGATTATGCAGGAAATATTAAGATTATTAACAATTCGGATATTTCGAATGTAGTCAATATGTCTAGAGAATTATCCTTAGCCGTTGTCGATTGTCTATTCCCATATGATGTACCTGTACAGCATATTGAAAAGATTTTAAAGGACAATTTTGAAGCATTTAGAGCTAAGGTACCAGGAATTGTAGAAGGACCATTCTACAAGGGCGTATCTGATTTTGGTGCATCAAATATCGCCGTAACGATTATTGCAAAATGTCTAGAAGAGGATAGATACCAGGTTCAGCGTGATTTAATGAGAGAATATTATATTGCCTTCCACAATGCTGGTATTGATATTTCCTATGATCAGATTGTTGTACAGCAGTATGAGCCTATCCACATGGATGTTTCAGAGGATCTAGAGAAGGAAGCAACTGAATTCATCAAGGATCAAAGAAATGATTCTAAGGGTATGGAATCCGATAATAAGGAATAAGAATACAAGGTCTTCATTTTGAAGGCCTTTTTCTTAACCCATAATTTTCTTAAATTTTAGAAAAGAAACAGGGTGAAGAATAAAATGTAAGATATACATCACATTTAAAAATTTTTGTTAAAAAAAGAATAACAATCGTTGTTAAAATTATTTGCTTGTATATAAAAGCGTGATATAATAAAATGATTTAATTTGGGCGTTATTTATGGAATAAATAACAAAATACCGGGAGGGATATAATGCAATCTAAGGATGAACCCGTAGTAGTTTCAAGTTTTAAAAAGGATGATGGACCAGAGCCTGTATTTGTTGCTGAAGGCAAGGAAGCAGATATTGAGCCTGTCATTTTAAAATACGATATCAAGAAAAATGAAGAGAAAAAGGGCTTCTATGTCCAAATGCCTAAGGTAACACTAACTAGTGTTGCTCTTAAAAATATGGCTGAAGAAATTGGTAAGGCATTAAAGAATGAAGGAATGGAGCTAAGAGGTAAGGATTTAAAGCTTTTTGTATCCTCCTTAACCTCAAGGCTTATTTATATTCCAAAAAATGATGCTAAGGAATATATGGAATGTATTTCCAAATATTTTTGTGGTAATGTTTTTTATGCGAAAAGCCAAAACGATTCAGCTATTTTAAAATGCGCCTATAGCGCTATTACAAATCCTTTAGTTATCCACTTTTTACTTTGGGATAATGAAAAGGGACACCCAATGCCAGAGTATTTAATTAAATATATTTCCTTACCATCATCGAATGTTGAAATGATGGTGAATGAATATGTGAACGATATTTATATTAATAAAATCAAATTGCCAGATAATATCTATATCGTTATGACAGGGGATTTAGACACCTTAGATAAAAGATTATATAAGAAATATGTCATTTGGGATCCAAGACTTAAAAGATGTGAAAAGGAAAATCAAGGATTTAAGATTATTTCTATGAATTCATTTAAGAATATGCATAAGGTTATGGATACTGTACCCGATAGCCTATGGAGTAAAATGAGTACGATAGAGGAAGTCTTAAATTCTATGAATTTTACTTTAGAAAACAAGGATTGTAATTCCTTAGATGATTATTTAGTTACCTTATATAACCAAGAGGTTTTAGAAGAGGATATTCTAAAATATTTATGTGAATATAGATTATTCCCTATGGTAAAGAATTTTATTGATGTAAATGAATTCAAAAGAAGACTAAATGAGCTTGGTATATATAAAGAGGGAAGGGAGATTTAATATGAACCTATTTCAAAACCCATTGTTTTTAATTATTTTACTTGGAATATTATTCTTAGGCCTATTAGCCTTAGCTATATTATTCTTTTTCTATACAAAAAAGCCTATCGATAAGGATAAAAAGGAAAATCAAGCAACAAGATTTAATGCCCTACTTGAAATTGATAAGGAAAACGAAGGCTTAGAGCCTATCGTATATGAAAAAATAGGCTTCCAAGAATTATGTGAAGCATTCAGAAGCTATGCTGCAAGTGAGCTTGGACTATATTATTCTAAAGAGGATATAAGAAGATTTATTGCAGGACTTGCGACTAGCCATATTATGATTTTACAGGGTATGTCTGGTACAGGTAAAACATCCCTAGCCTATGCCTTTGGCCGCTTCTTTGAAAATGATTCTGCAATCATTCCTGTTCAGCCTATGTGGAAGGAAAGAACCGATTTAATTGGTTATTATAATGAATTCACAAAGAAATTTAATGAAACTCCATTTTTGGAGGAAATGTATAAGGCGAATTACAAGCCTGATATGCATATTACTATTCTAGATGAGATGAATATCGCAAGAGTAGAATATTATTTTGCTGAATTCCTATCCTTACTTGAAATTCCAGATCCAGAATCTAGATATATTGATGTTGTATCATCGAAATTTGAAAATGATCCAAAGCTACTTAAGAATGGTCAAATTAAATTGCCAGATAATATGTGGTTCATTGGTACAGTAAATAACGATGATTCCACCTTCTCTATTTCGGATAAGGTATACGATAGAGCTATGATTATGAACCTAGATAAGCGTGCAACTCCATTTGATGCAGAAAACCCAGGTACAAAGAAGATTTCCGCATTCGACTTTATAGGGCTTTCTAAGGAAATCGATAAGGCTTATACCATGAGCAGTGAATTAACCGATTTATTAACGAAATTAGATTTATATTTACAGGATAATTTCTATATTTCCTTTGGTAATAGAATTAACCGTCAAATTCACCAATATTTAGCAAGCTATATAGCCTGTGGTGGAGATGAGATGGAAGCGCTAGATGATATTTTAGCTAAGAAGGTATTTAGAAAATTAGGTAATGGAAGCCAAGCCTTAGTAAAGAAGGAAATCGATAACTTATTTGAAATGCTCGATGAGCTATTTGGCGAAGGTAAGATGGAAGAATGCCGTAGTGCAATCTTACGTATTGCCCAAACAACAAGATAGAATTTTTGAGGTAAGCGTATGGACCAAATGAAAAGGGTCTACTGGAAGCTGTCGGATTATATCAATGAAATCAAGGATATGAAGGAGCTAGATTCCTTAATTAAGGATTTAGCAAGATATAACGAAAAGGATGTTTTCCAGAGGATAAAAAACGAAATTAAAATTGAAGATGATTGGATTATATTTGCAGAATCCAAGATGAAATATGTAGAAAAAGCGGTATTTGAAAACCGCCAATTCATTAGAGAGGAAGGAGAGGTATTACCTATTGAAAGAATCAAGAGGGTATCTCATAATTCTGTTGAGCATCTTGCGAAGCATTCGGATTATATTGAAAAATATACAAAGGATGAGGAAATTATTCCATCAAAGCTTTATACCGTAAATAAGGATACCGATTATGGTGTATATGAAAATAAATTCATTTATTTATTGTTATTAACCCTATCGGATTTTATTACGAGAGTAAAGGATGATATTTTAGCCTCTATTAAAAGTGATAATGGTATTTTTAATGTATCTAGAAAAAATGAAATCCTAGGGGATGAAATTACTCTATCCTTACGTATGACATTTAAAAGCTTAGATGTCGAGGAGTCTATTTTAGAAAATGAAGCATCCAAATTAAAAAGAATGGATGAATTAAAGGAAAGAGTAAATGTATTACTTCAAACTCCACTTATGCAGATTGTATCTCGTGAGCCTGTAATTTCATCTAATATTACAAAGACGAATGTTTTAACGATGAATGAGAATTTCTCTAATTCACTAGAGCTTTATGAATATTTATTAAATTATGATAAGAGCTTCTATAAAAATGAGAAAATTGCGAACGTAGTACCACTATCGAGTAATCTTGCATTCCCTGTGATTGGCTTTGAATTATTGGTATCTCTACTTAAAAATTCCTTGATGGATGAATATGAAGCATCAAGTAAAGCGCTAGAGGTAGATTTTAAAAAGAAGGCTATCGATGATTTATCGAAAAGAATCGAAAAGCTTAAGGATAGCTATCAAAATGATCCTGCATCCTATATTGCACTACTTGAGGATAAGATTAAATTACTTGAGGGGGAAAGAGAAAATTCTATTGCCCTTAAGGATTCCTTAGATAAGATTATTTTAGCCAATGATGGCTTAAAGAAGGAAAATGAATCCTTAACTAAGGATATAGAAAATCTTTTAAGTAAATTAAAGGATGTAGAGGATAAGCTTAAGGATATCCATCTTGCAGAGGATTTAGTAAGAAGAGAATACGAGGATAAGCTAAAGGAAAAGAATGCTGAAATCGTGGAGCTTAGAGATTCACTAAAGAAAAAGAGTGACGAATGTGTAAGTATAACGATAGAAAAACAAAATGCTTTAGCTAAGATAGATAAATTAAAGGAAGATTTAGATTCCTTAAGAAAGAATAATAGCGAGGCTGTAAGAGAATTCGAATTAAAGCTTGAAGAAAAGGATAGAGAAATTCAAGAATTATTAGAATTTAAAAGATTAAATGAAGCTAGATTCAAAGGAATACAGGCTATGGCTGGAGAATTAAAGGCTATTGATGCAGAGGTATCTAAGGAAGCCTTCGATGAGCTTGAAAACGAATATAATGCCTTCACAAGGTATTATGAGGAAGTTTGGAATAGAACAAAAAAAGAGATTATAAAGGAAATTAAGAGAAAGAAGGGATAATATGAAATCCTTTAAAACTTGGATATTTATTACCTTCGGTATAGTAATTCTCATTATTACATTATTAATAATTGGTGTAATTTTATTCTATGGGAATGGCTATAGCCTAGAGGGTACTGTTGGCATATATTTAATGCTTATATTATCCCTTGTTTTAACAAGTCTTTTAGCAGGTGTTGTACTTGTAAGCTTACTCATGAAGGACAAAAGAGTTAGAAGTAAGGATCAAGCACATGCCTTTCCTCAGCTTGAAAGAATTGATTTAGAAATGAAAAAGAATCCTCCACTACCCTACGATAAGGTTAGCTTGAAGGAATTCTGTGATGAATTCAGAAAATTCTCTGCAGGCGAGCTTGGACTATATTATTCTATTGAGGATATAAGAAGATTTATCGCAGGTCTTGCGGTATCCCATATTTTAATATTACAGGGTATGTCTGGTACAGGTAAAACATCACTTGCATACGCATTTGGTAAATTCATTGAAAGAGATTCAACGATTATTCCTATACAGCCAATGTGGAAGGAAAGAACGGATTTACTTGGCTATTATAATGAATTCTCTAAAAGATTTAATGAAACCCAGTTTTTGGAAACCATTTATGAGGCCAACTGGAGAAATGATATGTTTATTACCATTTTAGATGAGCTTAATATCGCAAGAGTAGAATATTATTTTGCAGAATTCCTATCCTTAATGGAAATTCCATCAAGCTCAAGATATTTAGAGATTATCTCATCGACATCTATCCATGATCCAGTGAAGATGAAA
>JAFPIE010000026.1 GCA_017388605.1 Acholeplasmatales bacterium
AAGTTTTTTAATGTAATTCCATTAAATAAGATTTCTCCTTGAAAGCTTTTTAGTCCCATAATCATTTCAAATAAATTTTTTATATTTGCTTTATTTGAATCCTTAAGATAAATTAAACCATTGGATGGAAAACTAATATTTAATTCATTTTTAAATACATCATTTTTAATATTTTTTAATTCAAGCATTTTAATCTCCCCCCCTATCAATAATTACGTTATTATTATAGCCCATATATAGGTATATGCAATAGAAAAAAGTCGTGAATTTTTCACGACTCAGACTGTTGACAAACTAACGATTATGTTGGTTTCCCCATATTCTTATTTGTTTACTTTAAAGAAGAATAAACGAAATGCTCTATTTCTGTATCCCACATTATAAAATTCCTCATATTTGATCTATTTTTTTAGACAAATTATCCTTTTTCGTATGTTCTTGTAAATGGGGGTTAATTATTATATAATTAAGTATTGAAATGTGGTGAGACCATGGATAAAAGAAAGCTAAATATAGAAAAGAAGAAAAAAGAAATAGAAAATTTAATCGAAGAATTAAAGGAAAATTCTTCAGATATTACGAAAGATGAAATCAATGAGCTTGAGGAATTATTAGAAGAAATATTACAAATGGAACAAGAACCCCTAGGAAAAAGAATAGGTAGGGGTGTTGGATTATTCTCCATCCATTTTACTTTAATGTATTTTGTTTCTATTTTAGCCTTTGGACTATTTTTTCAAGAGGTCACCTTTACAAATAAATTCTTAGTATTCTTAGTTGCAGGAATTATTAGTATGATTCTTACAGTATTTGAGGATATACCAAGAAATCCATTTAGAAAGCATTTCATTTCAATGAATTTAATGATATTTACAATTATTATTTTAGGAATATATATTTTAAACCGTGATGTATATTCCGTGTTTCAAAATTCGATTACATGGGTATTTTATTTAATTATTGTTGTGATACTTTATTATTTAGTTGATGCAGCGATAAGAAGAAGAATTAGCTAGAATGGAGGATAATATGGAAAAATTTGTTACTGTACAAGAGCTAATGGAGGCTATGAAGCTTGAATTACTTGCTGGTGAGGGTGGATTATTAAAAAAGATTACCTCAGATATGATTTCAAGACCAGGGCTAGAGTTTGCAGGATTCTATGATTATTTTGATAATAAAAGAATGCTACTTGTTGGATCTAAGGATGCAACCTTCTTGCATAAGCAAGGACCTGAGGCAATAAAAAAGAATCTAGATTATATTTTCTCTCATGATATTCCATGTGTTGTATTCTCAAGAAATGTAATTATTAACCCAATATTCTTCGAAATGGGTAATAAATATAATGTTGCTGTATTAAGAATGGATTTGCCTACAACAGCATCCTCATCAAAGCTTTATGTATATTTACAGGATAAGCTTGCAGAAAGAATTAGTGTACATGGTACCCTAATGGATATTGGTGGTATGGGTACATTAATTATTGGTAAAAGTGGTATCGGTAAATCAGAAACAGCGCACGATCTTATTAAAAGAGGACATCAGCTTGTTGCCGATGATTTAGTTGAAATCATGGAGCGTGAGCCAGGAAATCTAATTGGTACATCACCTAACGTTTTAAAGCGTTATATGGAAATTAGAGGTATTGGTATTGTAGATGTAATTTCTATGTTTGGTGCTGCATCCTATCGTGATAAGAAGATGATTCGTTTGGTTGTTGAGCTTGAGGCTTGGGATCAAAATAAATATTATGATAGATTAGGTATAGATGAGCAAAGAGCGAAATATTTCAATACAGAAATACCTAAGGTTACGATCCCTGTAATGCCAGGTAGAAACGTAGCATTACTTGTAGAATCTGCAGCAATGAACGAAAAGCTTAAGTATTTAGGTACAAATGCGGCAAAGGAGTTTGTGGAAAAAATTAACCACAATGCTTCAGGAAGATAGGAGTAGATTATGTTATTAAGTGCTTTTAATTCATACTTTAGAATTGGTAATTTAACCATTCATTGGTATGCAATATGTATTTTAATTGGAGTTATTATAGCCGTTTGGCTTGGCTTAAGAGAGGCTAAGAAGCTTGGCATTGGCTCTGATGTTATTTATCTTGGTGTATTAATTACTGTGCCTATTGCGATTGTAGGCGCGAGATTATGGTATGTATTATTCAATTTGAAGGATTTTAATAATTTCGGTGAGGTACTAGGCTTTAAGAATGGAGAATTCAATGGATTATCTGGCCTTGCCATACAAGGTGGTGTCATCTTTGCTTTAGTTACTGTATATATCTATTGCAAAAAAAGACAGGTTCCACTTTATATGATTATCGATTTAGTTGCCCCAGGATTTTTAATTGGACAAATCTGTGGTAGATGGGGTAATTTCTTTAATCAGGAATTATATGGACCTATTATTCAAAACCCAGGCTTTATTTCAAGTTTAGGACCATTTGGTGAGCAAATGTATATTAATGGTGCATATCGCCACCCAGTATTCTTCTATGAAGCAATGCTAAATTTATGTGGATTTGTCTTTATGCTAATCGCAAGAAGGAAGATTAAAAAGCTAGAATCTGGCGATTTAATGGCTGTTTATTTACTATGGTATGGTATTGTAAGAATTCCATGTGAAATCCTAAGATTAAATTCTGGAGTTGCAGAGCCACTTATGATGGGACCAATTCCTGCATCTATTGCGACTGCAGTATTATTTATCATTCTTGGTGTTGCCTTCTTTATTTTAAAGAGAACTCTACTTACAAAGCTTGCTCCAAGAAGATTGTATCAGGATATATTGGAAGAGGTTAGAGAGAATCATATAGATACTCTAATCTTCGATTTAGATGGTACATTATTAGATACTAGAGAATTAATTGATCATAGCTTTATTGAAACATTTAGACATTTTAGACCAGATTATGAATTATCAGATAGTGAGCTTGATTCCTTCTTTGGCCCTACACTTGAGGAATCCTTCAGCAAATATAGTGATGATCCTAAAGAGGTCGAAGAAATGATTGCTTATTATAGAGAATATAATTTTGCTCATCACGATGAGCTTGTAATGGCATTTAAGGGTGCAAGAGATGTTTTAAGAACATTATCTAAAAAGAAGGGCTACCGTATTGGTGTATGCTCCTCTAAGAAGCGTGATTTAGTTATTCATGGTCTTGAATGGTGTGGATTAATTGATTATGTAGATGTTATCGTAGGCTCTGAGGATGTAGTGAAGCATAAGCCAGATCCTGAAGGTATTCTACTTGCATTAAAGGAATTAAATGCAGTAGATATGGATTTAGATGATCAAGATAAGAAAAAGAGATTCCCAAGAGATGAGGAAATCTATTTAAAGCATGCCTTATATATTGGTGATAATAAGGCAGATATTGATGCAGCAAAAGCTGCAGGAATTCGCTCCTGTGGCGTATTATACATTAAGCATCCAGAGGTTATGCTTGATGCAAATCCTACATTTGTAATTAATAAATTAACAGAATTAATCAATATTTGTGGTGAATAGGAATGAGCTTTTCAAAGACAGTAAAGGAGGACCTTTTAAAAAGGTCTAATCCGGATTTACTTTCTGATAAGCTAGAAATAGAAGCAATGCTAAGATTTGGAGGAGAGGTTATCTTTGGTAATCCCTTTAAGCTTAGCTTTACTTCTAGTTTAATGAGTGTTATAAGACGCTTCATTATGCTTGCGAAGAAGTATTATCCGATTGAATATGAAATTGAATCAAGAAAAATTGATAGGTTAGATAATCAATCGGTATATACAGCTACCCTAGGTAGTGGAGCTGATTTGATTATCAAGGATTTAAATATTATTGGCGCATCCTCAAGCTATAGAGAGTCTGAGCTTTCTATGGAAAATAAAATAAGCTATCTTAGGGGTGCATTCTTAGTTCGTGGTAGTGTTAATGATCCTGCATCGAAATCCTCTCATTTAGAGATTTCTTCTTTAAATGAATCAGAAATTGTATTTGTTCAAAAGCTTTTAAATTCTTTGGATTTTAATGCAAGAATATCGAAAAGAAAAAATTATTTAATTTGTTATATTAAAGCAAAGAACACGATTGGTACATTACTTTATGCCTTAGGGGCACAAGCCTCTATGGAATATTATGAGGATATGATTATCACAAAGGAAATTAAGGCATCTGCCCTAAGAAGTGTAAACTTAGATGTTGCCAATCAGGATAAAACAAACGAGGCCTCTAAGGAGCAATTAAAATATATTCAATTTCTAGAATATAATTATCCTTTAGGTGAATTAGACCAAAAGCTTTTAATGGTCATGAAGGTAAGAAAGGAATACCCAGAGCATTCCTTAAGCCAATTACTTGAAATCATTCATGAGGAATATGATCCTAAGCTTACAAAATCAGGCTTAAATCATAGATTAAGGAAGCTAAAGGAAATTGCCCTAGATTATAAGCAAAAGCAAAAACAATAGGAGGATCCTATGAGAATTGATGAAATATTAAAAAAGAAAAGAACGCTATCCTTTGAGGTTTTCCCACCAAAGAAGGGCCAAGAGGGCTTAGATAAAATTTTTAATACCATAGATAAGCTTAAGGAATTTAAGCCAGATTATATATCTGTAACCTATGGTGCTGGTGGATCGAATCGTAATTCTAATGTTGAAATTGCATCCTATATCAAAAATAAGGTTGGTATTGAAGCATTAGCGCACCTAACTGGTGGACCATCGACTACATTAGATGTAGATTCCATTGTAAAAAGATTACATGAGGAAAACATTGAAAATATATTAGCCTTAAGAGGCGATAAGCCAAAGGATTATGATTTAGAATATTGTAAAACATTTAAGCACGCGACAGATTTAATGCATTATTTAAAGGATAAGGATTTTACCTTAGCTGGTGCATGCTACCCTGAAGGGCATAGTGAATGTGATACATTATATCAAGATTTAATTCATATGAAGGAAAAGGAAGAGGCAGGTGCTAAATTCTTTGTCACTCAAGTATTTTATGATAATGCATATTATTACCGTTTGGTATCTGAGGCTAGAAAGATGGGCATAAAATCTCCAATTATTCCTGGTATTATGCCTTTAGTTTCACCAAAGAATATTCCATCCATCAAGAATATGTGTGGCGCATCCATTCCACTAGATTTTAGAAATATGCTTGAGGTTTATAAGGATGATCCTGAATTATTAGAGGAATTTGGTATCAATTATGCTGTATATCAAATTGAGGACTTGATTGCGAAGGGTGCTCCCGGCATTCATCTTTACATTATGAATAGAGCTTCTATTGCAAAGAAGATCTATGAAAGGCTAGAACATGTCTTTAGTAAATTATTCTGATATATCTCATATGGTATATTCCTATTTGGGATATAGAGATTTATCAAGGGATATAGCTATTGATAAATTAATCGTTGAATGCTTAGAGGAAATCGAAGAAATTTCCTCATTTCAATATATTTATCAAGAATACGACTATATTCTAGATTTCTTAAAAAAGGATAAATATTTAAAATATTTAGGCAATTCCACATCCTATCTTATTTGTGCAACAACCCTAGGTGCACAAATAGATAAAAGAAGTAAATATTATCAAATGAAGGATATGGTAAAAATGTGTGTCTTTGATGCTTGTGCATCAGCATACCTAGAATATAGAGCGGATCTTTATGAAAGGACATTAAGAGATGATTTATCCTTCCGTTTCTGTCCGGGATATCAAGGAACGGATGTGGCTGATATTCGTCCCATTCATGAGATTTTAAAAGCGGATAAAAGAATTGGAATTATTCTTTTAGATAGTAATTTAATGGTTCCACAAAAATCGATGATTGGCATTGTTGGAATTAAAAATAATGCTAAGAAAAGCTGTTATGATTGCTTCTTAGCTGAAAAATGTGATTATTTAAAGGAGGGATTAAGATGCTACAAGGAAAAATAGAAATCTTTGATGGTGGCTTTGGCTCTGAGCTAGATAGGCTTGGGCTTCCTACAACCAATCCTGAGGATTTAAATATTGATAATCCAGAAGCTATTAAAGCTATTCACCTATCCTATGCGAAATATGCAGATTATATTACAACCAATACCTTTGGTCTTAATTCTATTAAATATCACGGAAAATATAATATTAAGGATGTTGCGATAGAGGCAATATCTAATGCAAGAGTAACAAATAAAAAGGTATTCTTTGATATTGGTCCAACAGGTGCTATGCTAAAGCCCTTAGGTACTCTAAGCTTTGATGATGCCTATAATGCATTCAAGGAAATTGCCTTAATTACAAGAGATCTTGCAGATGGCTATATCGTAGAAACATTTTCTGATTTATATGAAATTAAAGCCTGTATATTAGCTTTAAAGGAAAATACAAATCTACCTATATATGCAACAATGACCTTCGATAAAACAGAAAGAACTTTAACAGGCTCAAGCCCTGAGATTGTTGCGAACACATTAACCAATTTAGGGGTAAGTGCTTTAGGTGTGAACTGCTCACTCGGTCCAAAGGAATTATTTTCTATTGTAAAAAGAATGACAGAATACACAAATCTACCTATCATTATTCAGCCGAATAGAGGGTTACCTAAAATTAAAAATGGTAAAACCTATTATGATATGAGTGAAGAAGAATTCGTAAGCGAGGTAGAAAAATATATTCCACTTGGCGTATCTATTTTAGGTGGATGCTGCGGTACTACTCCAGAGTTTATAGAAGGACTTGCCAAAAGATTTAAGGGCCTTTTGGTTAAGGAAAGAGAATATACACCTAAAACATTAATCAATTCTGCATCCAAAATGGTTGAAATTGATGGAGTTAAGGTATGTGGAGAAAGATTAAATCCTACAGGAAAGAAAAAGCTTAAGGCTGCCCTAAAGGATGAGGATTATGATTATTTAGTTTCCTTAGCCCTAGCTCAGGAGGAAAACTCAGATTTATTAGATTTAAACTGTGGACTTCCTGGTATTGATGAGCCTAAGGTTATGAGAAATGCAGTCACAAAGATTCAAGAATTTTCCGATTTACCTCTTCAAATTGATTCATCGAATGTTGAAGCTATTGAGGCAGGATGTAGATATTATAATGGTATTCCACTTGTCAATTCAGTAAATGCGACTAAAGAAATTATGGACAAGGTATTTCCTATCGTTAAGAAATATGGTGCCGTCATCTTAGGCCTTGCGATGGATGATAATGGTGTACCTAAGACTGCAGAGGAAAGATTTGAAAAGGCGAAATTAATTTTAAATACTGCACTATCCTATGGTATTCCTAAGGAAAGAGTTATGATTGATACATTAGTATTAACCGCATCTGCAGAGCAGGATTTAGTTAAGGAAACCTTAAAGGCATTAACCCTAGTTAGGGGTCTTGGTGTTAAAACAGCACTAGGTGTATCGAATGTTTCCTTTGGTCTTCCCTTCCGCCCATTATTAAATAGAACCTTCCTAACTATGGCTATGTATGCTGGTTTAAATATGCCTATTATTAATCCATCGGATTTAGAGATGATTCATGCGATTTATGCATACCGTGCTTTAGTTTCTATTGATAAGAATAGCGAAGCATTTATTGAACGCTTTGCAGAAATGGAGGAAGCTAAAACTACGATAGTTTTAAAGGATAGCTTAGATAAAAAGACCGATTCAAAGGAAATGGATTTATATACAGCGGTTAAAAAGGGCTTAAAGAATATGATTCCAAATCTTTTAAATAAGGAGCTTTTAGATAAGAATCCTATGGATATCATCAATGACGTTTTAATAAAAGCTTTAAATGATGTTGGTGATGCCTACGATAAAGGCAAAATGTATTTGCCACAGTTAATTGCTTCTGCAGAGGCTGCAAAGGAAGCATTCGGCATTATTTCTTTAAAATTCCCATCTAATAGTGATGTTAAGGGTGTTGTCGTTATGGCAACCGTAAAGGGAGATGTCCACGATATTGGTAAAAATATTTGTAAGGTTGTTATGGAATCCTATGGATATAAGGTTATCGATTTAGGTAAGGATACTCCAATAGAGGTTGTTGTTGATGCATATCAAAAATATAATCCAGATGTCATTGGATTATCTGCATTAATGACAACTACCGTAGTTTCTATGGAAGAAACAATAAAAGCATTAAGAAAAATAAACTGTAAAGCTAAAATTGTTGTTGGCGGAGCAGTTCTTACAGAGGATATTGCGAAAAGAATAGGTGCGGATTATTATTCCAAGGACGCACTTGATTTAGTGAATACCCTAGATAGAATTATCAAAAAGTAAATATTTATTCGTTATTTATCGGGCGTCTTGCGAAAGACTTAATAAGGAATCAGGTGAAAGTCCTGAGCTGTACCAGCAACTGTAACGAGGACGAAATCAATATACCATTGGGCAACTGAGAAGGTAGAAAGTAGGATGAGGCGAAGTCAGGAGACTTACCCGATTAAATATAAAAATTAAAAAAGGAAATTGCATCTTTTTTTGA
>JAFPIE010000027.1 GCA_017388605.1 Acholeplasmatales bacterium
GGTACTCAAAAGATTTATCTTGAAGCTATTGCTGAAGGCATTATTCAGGATTTAGTAGAAGCAGGATGTGCAGTATCTACTCCAACATGTGGACCATGTCTTGGTGGATATATGGGTATCTTAGCTGCTGGTGAAAGATGTGTATCTACAACAAACCGTAACTTCGTTGGACGTATGGGTCATGTAGATTCTGAGGTTTACTTAGCATCTCCAGCTACAGCAGCTGCAAGTGCATTAACAGGATATATTACAAATCCTGATTTGGTTTAGGAGGTTATTATGAACGCTAAAGGTAGAGCATTTTGTTATGGTGCAGATATTGATACAGATGTAATCATTCCTGCACGTTACTTAAATACATCAGATCCTAAGGAATTAGCCGTACACTGTATGGAGGATTCTAAGCAGGATATCAATGCTGGTTTACCAGTATTCTCAAAAAGAGTTCATGAAGGAGATATCATTGTAGCACAGAAGAATTTCGGATGCGGATCTTCTCGTGAGCACGCTCCAATCGCTATTAAGGCTTGTGGAGTTTCTTGCGTAATTGCAAAGAGCTTTGCTCGTATTTTCTATCGTAATTCTATTAACATTGGTCTTCCAATTTTAGAGTGCCCTGAGGCAGTTGATGGAATTAAGGAAGGCGATACTGTTTCTGTAAATTTTGATACAGGTGTAATCACCAATGAAACAACAGGTAAATCCTTCCAGGGTCAGCCATTCCCTGAATTTATGCAAAATATCATCAAGGCTGGCGGATTAGTAAATAAGATTAAAGGAGAAAATAAGTAATTATGGCAACATTTAAGATTGTAACATTACCAGGTGATGGTATTGGACCTGATATTGTAAGAGAAGCAGTTAAGGTTATGAACCGTATTGGTGAATTATATGGTCATAAATTTGATATTATTGAAAAGAGAATGGGTGGTATCGCTATTGATATGGATGGTACATCCTTACCACAGGATACTATTGATGCTGCATTAGCATCTGATGCAGTACTTCTTGGTGCAGTAGGTGGACCTAAGTGGGATCACCTAACGAATGGAGATAGACCTGAGAAGGGCTTACTTGGTATTCGTGGTGCATTAAAGCTTTATGCAAACCTAAGACCTGCAGTTTTATATAAGCAATTACAGCATACATCTCCACTTAAGCCTGAAATTATTGGTGAAGGCTTAGATATTTTAGTTGTTAGAGAATTAACTGGTGGTATGTATTTTGGTGAGAAGGCAAATTCACCTGCATTCAACCCTGAAAAGCCTGATTGCTGGGCATCAGATTTAGAGAAATATTCTGTATTTGAAATTGAAAGAATCTTAAGAACAGGCTTTGAAGCTGCAAGAAAGAGACAAAAGAAGCTATGCTGTGTGCATAAGGCTAACGTACTTGAATCTTCTAGATTATGGAGAGCAGTATTCGAAAGAGTAAAGAACGAATATCCTGATATCGAAACTAGTGAAATGTATGTAGATAACTGTGCAATGCAGCTTGTAAGAAATCCTCGTCAGTTTGATGTAATTGTAACATCCAATATCTTTGGTGACATTTTAACCGATGAAGCAAGCCAGGTTGCAGGCTCTATTGGTATGCTTGCAAGTGCATCCTTAGGTGCAGGTAAGCTTGGTCTATATGAGCCAATTCATGGTTCTGCACCAGATATTGCTGGAAAGAATTTAGCAAACCCACTTGCTACAATTTTATCTGTTCCAATGCTATTTAGATATTCCTTAGGCTTAACTAAGGAGGCTGAAGCTATTGAGGCTGCAGTTAATGCTGTTTTAGATGCTGGTTGGAGAACTGGTGATATTAAATCAAAGGATACTCCAGAGAATAAGATTGTTGGAACTAAGGAAATGGGCGATTTAGTTGTCGCTGCATTAAAGTAAGAATTTGTTTTAGAAAAGGGGTGGCATCATGAAGAGTGATGTTGTAAAGAAGGGCGTTGAAAGAGTACCTAATCGTTCTTTATTCAAGGCTTTAGGATATACAGATGAAGAAATCGAAAGACCAATGATTGGTATTGTTTGTGCAAAATCTGAAATAGTACCTGGTCATATGTGGCTAGATAAGGTTGCAGAGGCTGTTAAAAGAGGTATTTTAATGGCTGGTGGTACTCCAATTGAGGTACCTGCCATTGGCGTTTGTGATGGTATTGCTATGGGACATCAGGGAATGAAGTATTCCTTAGTCACAAGAGAATTAATTGCAGATTCCGTAGAATGTATGGCAAGCGCTCATGCCTTTGATGGATTAGTTTTAATTCCTAACTGTGACAAAATTGTTCCAGGTATGCTTATGGGAGCATTAAGATTAAATCTTCCAACAGTTGTATGCTCTGGTGGACCAATGCTTGCAGGTAGAGTCGATGGACATAAGACCTCACTTTCCTCTACATTTGAGGCAGTAGGTAAATTCTTAGCTGGTAAGATTACACAAGAAGAGTTAGATGAATATGAAAATAATTCATGCCCTGGCTGCGGCTCATGCTCTGGTATGTATACAGCAAATTCCATGAACTGTATGTGCGAGGTATTAGGTATTGCACTACCTGGTAATGGTACAATTCCTGCAGTTTATGCAGAAAGAATCCGTTTAGCTAAGCATGCTGGTATGCAGATTATGGAAATGGTTAAGAAGGATATTAAGGCAAGAGATATCGTAAATGAAAAGTCCTTAAGAAATGCCTTAACTATGGATATGGTACTTGGATGCTCTACAAATACAATGCTTCATTTACCAGCAATTGCACATGAGGCTGGTGTACATATCGATTTAGATATGGCTAATGGTATTTCTGAACACACTCCAAATCTATGCCATTTAGCTCCTGCAGGTCCTACCTACATGGAGGATTTAAATGAAGCTGGTGGAATTAAGGCTGTTATGAATGAGGTATCTAAGCTTGGTATCTTAGATTTAGACTTAATGACAGTTACAGGTAAAACAATTAGAGAAAACATTAAGGGTGCAATAAATAAGAATCCTAATGTTATTCGTACAATAGATAATCCATATTCAAAAACTGGAGGAATTGCTGTATTAAAGGGTAATTTAGCTCCTAATGGCTGTGTTGTAAAGCGTGGTGCAGTTGCACCTGAAATGCTTAAGCATACCTGTGTAGCTAAGGTATATAACTCTGAAGAGGAAGCAATTGCTGCAATCGATGGTGGAAAGATTGAAAAGGGTGATATTGTTGTCATCCGTTATGAAGGACCTAAGGGTGGACCTGGTATGAGAGAAATGCTAGCACCAACCTCTAGACTTGCAGGTATGGGCTTAGCATCTGATGTTGCTTTAATTACCGATGGTAGATTTAGTGGTGCAACTCGTGGTGCATCCATTGGTCACATTTCTCCTGAGGCAGCAGAGGGTGGACCTATTGCCTTCGTTGAAAATGGAGATAAGATTGCAATTGATATGATTGCATGTAAGATTGAATTATTAGTTTCTGATGAGGAACTAGAAAAGAGAAAGGCAAAATGGGTATGCCCTGAGCCAAAGATTAAGACAGGCTATTTAGCAAGATATGCTAAGCTTGTTACCAATGCATCTACAGGTGCAGTATTTAAGGATGAATAATTATTAAAACCTAAAAAGGGTGGTGTGAATATGAAACTTAGTGGTTCAGAAATCATCGTAAAATGTTTAATTGAGCAGGGTGTTGATGTAATATTCGGATATCCTGGTGGAGCTGTATTAAACATTTATGATGAATTATATAAAAATCAGGACAAAATCCGTCATATCCTAACATCCCATGAACAGGGTGCATCTCATGCAGCCGATGGATATGCAAGATCAACAGGAAAGGTTGGAGTTGTTTTAGCAACCTCAGGTCCAGGTGCAACAAACCTAGTTACAGGTATTGCAACGGCATATATGGATTCTGTACCAATGGTTGCTATTACAGGTAACGTTGGTGTCTCTTCCTTAGGTAAGGATTCCTTCCAGGAGGTAGATATTACAGGTATTACAATGCCAATTACAAAGCATAATTATATCGTTAAGGATGTAAATAAGCTTGCGGATACCATTCGTGAGGCATTCGCTATCGCAAGAAGCGGTAGACCCGGCCCTGTATTAGTCGATATTCCAAAGAACATTACAGACCCTAAGTGTAAGGCAGAATATGAACCTGCAGTAATTGATACAAAGGTTGTTGTTAAAAAGCTTCCTCATGTATCTGATGATAGAATTAAGGAAATTGCGGATTTAATCAATCAAGCAAAACGTCCATTTATCTATGCTGGTGGTGGTATTATTCGTGCAAACGCTAGTGCGGAATTAAATAAATTTGCTAATATGATGGATATTCCAACATGTACATCATTAATGGGTCTTGGTGCATTTGACCAAACCAATCGCTTATCTACAGGCTTAGTTGGTATGCATGGTACTGTTGCTTCCAATAAATGTATTGTTGAATGTGATTTATTACTTGCTCTTGGCGTAAGATTTTCCGATCGTGTATTATCGAACCGTAAGCATTTTGCAGAAAATGCTCAAATTGTTCAGGTTGATATCGATTTAGCTGAAATTGATAAGAATATTCCAACAGATTATTCCTTAGTTATGGATGCAAAGGAATTCTTAGATCGATTACTTCCATATCTAGAGCCAAAGAAGAACCCTATTTGGTTAGCACTTGTTGATTCTTGGAAGAATATCTTCACAGAAAACCAAATGTCTTCTACATTAAAGCCTAGATTCTTTATGGAGGAAATCCAAAGAGCAACAAATGGTGATTGCTATATTTGTACAGAGGTTGGTCAGCATCAGCTATGGGCTGCACAATATTTCAAATATACAAAGCCAAACCGTTTGATGTCCTCAGGTGGTCTTGGTACAATGGGCTATGGTATGGGTGCATCTATTGGTACTCAAATTGCACATCCTGATGCATTGGTATTTAATATTGCAGGTGATGGATCCTTCCGTATGAATTTCAACGAATTACTTACCATTTCTAAATACAATTTACCAGTTTGTGTAATTGTTGCAAATAATAGCGTACTTGGTATGGTTCGTCAGTGGCAAACAGCCTTCTATGAAAAGAGATATTCTCAAACCATCTTGGATAATGTATTAGATTATGAAGCCCTAGCTAAGGCTTTAGGTGTTTCCTATTATGAATGCTTCACAAGAGATGATTATTCAAAGGCAATAGAAGAAACTGTAAAGCTTAGAAGACCTACACTAATTAATGCACATGTTGAAATTGATGAAAAGGTATTACCAATGGTAGCACCAGGTCATCAAATTGATGATATTATGCTTAAGTAAAAAAATACTCCTCAAAAAACGAGGAGTTTTTTTATGCAAATAAAAAAGGACACTTGCGTGTCCCATTCTTATTTATATTGATTATTAATTGCGGAAACTAATGCATAAATTGAAGCACAAATGATATCCTCGTGAATACCAGAACCCCAGGTTTCCTTATCTCCAATTTTAACGGATACATATGCTGCAGCCTCTGACTTTGATGTAGATTCAAGAGCGTGCTCATTATAATTTGTTAATACATAATCGATATTATAGCATTCCTTAATTGCATTCGATACAGCATCTAGTCTACCAGATCCTTCAGCTAAATAATCCTTTCTAACGCCATTCCATTCTGTTGAAATCATTACCTTGAATACGGCACCCTCACGAATGAAGTGGTATTCTAGCATCTTAAGAGGAGTCTTAAGATTAACGAAGTTTTCAACGAAGATCGTTTGAACATCAGAAGGAGTAAGCTCCTTATGCTCCTTATCGGATACATCCTTAACGGTATATCCAACCGTTTCTCTCATCTTTGGTGGAATATTTAAACCAAAGTTTGTTTCCAAAATATATGCAATTCCACCCTTGCCAGATTGAGAATTAATACGGATAACATCTGCAGAATATTCTCTAGATACATCCTTTGGATCCAGTGGAAGATATGGAACACTCCATGTCTCAAGCTTGTTTGTCTTATGATATTTTAAGCCCTTAGAAATGGCATCCTGGTGAGAACCACTAAATGCGGCAAATACGAATTTACCTGCATATGGCTGTCTATCATAAACCTTCATTTCTGTAACAGATTCATATAATTTTATGATATCAGGAAGATTTGAAAAATCTAAGATTGGGTCAACACCATGTGTATACATATTAAGTGCTAGAGTGATGACATCGACATTACCTGTACGTTCACCATTACCGAATAATGTACCTTCAATTCTATCTGCTCCAGCTAAAAGTCCAAGCTCTGCATCGGCAACTCCAGTACCTCTATCATTATGTGGATGAAGTGAAATGGTTACAGCCTCTCTATTCTTCATATATTTTGACATATATTCAATTTGAGATGCATATACATGAGGAAGTGACATTTCCACTGTTGCAGGTAGATTGATAATTAATTTATGATCCTTTGTTGGCTTAAATACATCAATTACTGCATTACAAACCTCAAGTGCATAATCAGGCTCTGTACCTGTGAAGGATTCAGGAGAATACTCAAAATAAATTTCTCCCTTTGCCTCACTTGCTAAATCAACTAACATTTTAGCTCCTTCAACAGCAATTTCCTTTATCTCTTCCTTACTCTTTTTAAATACCTGCTCACGCTGAGCCAAAGAAGTAGAGTTATATAAATGCACGATAGCCTTCTTACAGCCCTCTAGTGCCTTAAATGTCTTTTTAATAATATGAGGTCTTGCCTGTGTTAATACCTGAATAGTAACATCATCAGGGATTAAATCTGCATCGATTAATGTTCTTAAGAATTCATATTCTGTTTCACTTGCTGCAGGGAAGCCTACCTCAATTTCTTTAAAACCAATTTGAACTAAGAGCTTGAAGAATTCTACTTTCTGGTCTAATGACATAGGCTTGATTAAGGATTGGTTACCATCTCTTAAATCAACGCTACACCAAATAGGCGCTTTATCGATATATTCTTTTTCTACCCAGTCATTACATTTAACTGGTGGCATGAAATAGCCTCTGAAATATTTTTCGTATCCTTTCATAATAATCCTCCAAAAATTCAACTAAATTTATAAATAAATTTATATTATTATAACAAAAGTTCATATAGTAGTCAATTTTATCGAACAAAAAATAGGAAAAATAGCGTTTTTATATGATAAAATTTTTCTTTAAAAAATATATTAACTATGGTATTATCTATTTGTTGAATTTTAAATGGTAAATGGGGTATTGATATGAGCATACTAAAATGTACAAATGTTTCCTTTTCCTTTGGAAATAGAACTATACTTGAAAATGCATCCTTTGTTATGCAAAAGGGTGAGCATATTGGATTAATTGGTTTAAATGGCGAAGGAAAATCTACATTTATAAAAATGATTACAGGTGAGCTAACACCAGATGATGGTAAAATTGAATGGTGTAAAAGAATCACAACTGGCTATTTAGATCAGTATACAACTCTATCTAAGGGTAAAACAATCAGAGATGTATTAAGAGAAGCATTTAAGCATATGTATGATTTAGAGGCTGAAATGAATGCTTTATATGAAAAAATGTGTGATTGTACAGAAGAAGAAATGAACCAATACCTAGAGGATACAGGTGAGATGCAATCCGAGCTTGAATCTTCAGGATTTTATAGCCTTGATGCAACCATAGAAGAGGTTGCTAATGGACTTGGACTTGGTGATATTGGGCTTGATCATGATGTATCTAATCTATCTGGTGGTCAAAGATCAAAGGTTTTACTTACAAAGCTTATTTTAGCTAAGCCTATGATTTTAATTCTTGATGAGCCAACCAACTTCTTAGATGAGGCTCAAATTAATTGGTTAACCAATTATTTAGCAAATTATGAAAATGCATTTTTATTAGTATCCCATGATGTACCTTTCTTAAATAAGGTTGTTAATGTTATCTATCATATGGAGGATGGCTCTTTAACAAGATATACTGGTAATTATGATCAGTATATGCAAATGTATGAAATTGAAAAGAGAAATCAAAATGTTGCTTATGAAAAGCAACAAAAGGAAATTCGTGATTTAAAGGAATTTATTAATAAAAATAAAGCAAGAGTTGCAACAACGGATTTAGCAAAATCTAGACAAAGAAGACTAGATAAGATGGAAATTATTGATAAGGCTAAGGAAGTTATTAAGCCTAATTTCAAATTTAAGGAATGTGGTGCTTCAGGTAAATTTGTCTTTGTTGCTGAAAATTTAGTCATTGGCTATAATGAACCCTTAACAAAGCCTGTATCCTTTACGATAGAGCGTGGACAAAAGGTTGTCATTAAGGGTGCAAATGGTATTGGTAAATCCACATTACTTAAAACATTACTCGGTATATTAAAGCCATTAAGTGGCAAATGTGAAATGGATTATAATGTGCATTATGGCTATTTCGCCCAAGAAGAGGAATATAGTGATAAAACAGCGCACCAAGAGATTTGGGATATGTACCCAGCTATGACGAATGCTGAGGTTCGAGGTGCACTTGCCGCATGTGGCTTAACGAAGGAAAAGATTGAGTCTATGATGGTGGTATTATCTGGTGGAGAGGCTGCAAAGGTAAGATTATGTAAGATTATGCTATCTGAATGTAATACATTAATCCTAGATGAGCCTACCAACCATTTAGATGTTTACGCAAAGGAATCCCTAAAGGATGCCGTAAAGGCATTTAAGGGAACAGTGGTTCTTGTATCTCATGAGCCAGAGTTTTATAATGATATTGCAACAGATGTTTTAAATGCAGAGGATTGGACAACAAAAATATTATAGGAGCTGATAAAATGGCATTAAAGGAATTTAAAAATGTCTCTGTTGGATATATTCCTGATACAGAAATCGAATTAAATAATAAAAAATATAAAATCCATGATGTCATTCAAGGTGAAGATATTTTAGTTGATACAGATTTAAAATATCCAGCATTAAATAAGGTACTTAAGGCATCACCCAATAGAATTTATGATGGATGCCCATATCAAGCAGAATGCGGTGGATGTCAATTCCAGCATGTTTCCTATGAATATGAGAAAAAATTGAAGGAGCAATATTTAAATGATTTATTTAAATCCTTCCATTTACCTCATATTTCCTTAGTGACCCTTGATATGCCGAATAATTATAGAAATAAATGTCAAATGACCTATAAGCTATCCAAATCAAAAAAGGTTGTTTGTGGATTATATCAGGAATATTCTCATAAAATTGTAACGATTACGGATTGTATGCTTCAAGCAAAAAAGGCAAATGAGGTAATTAGTGCATTAAATAAGGTTTTAACTAAAAATAAAATAAGACCATATGATGAGAAAACAAGAGAAGGAAATCTAAGACATGTATATATTCGCTATGGCTTTAATTCAAAAGAAATCATGGTTGTCTTAGTTACCAATGGGGAAATGTTTCCAGGTAGAGGAAATGTTGTTAATGATTTAAAGAAATTAAATTTAGGAATTACAACCATTGTACAAAATTATAATGCAAGAGATACATCCATTGTACTTGGTGATAAGGAAAAGGTAATTTATGGACCTGGCTTTATTTATGAATCTGTAGGTGGCTATAAATTTAAAATCTCAGGTACATCCTTTTTCCAGGTAAATACCCTAGGTATGGAAAAGCTTTATAATTTAGCCTTAGAAAAGGCTGAAATTAAAAAGAGTGATATTGTAATTGATGCTTACTGTGGTGTTGGTACAATCTCTATTTTTGCAAGCAAATATGCGAAAAAGGTTGTTGGTGTTGAACTAAACAAAAATGCGATTACAGATGCTAAAATCAATGCCAAAATTAATAATATAACTAATGTTACCTTCATCAGTGATGATGCAACAAATTATATGACCAATTTAGCTAAGAATAGAGAAAAATGTGATGTTGTATTAATGGATCCACCAAGAGATGGATCAACAAAGGCATTCATTAACGCTATAAATTATTTAGATGCTAGAAAGGTAGTTTATGTTTCTTGTAATGCGGAAACATTGAAAAGAGATTTATATTTATTCTCTGAAAATGATTATGTTGTTAAATCCATAACAGCAGTGGATATGTTTCCAAGAACGATTCACACAGAATGTGTTGCAGTTTTAGAGAAGGATTCTGAGCTTTTAGAATTAGAAGCATTAGTGAAAAAACAAAAGGAAAACACCAAAAATTATAAAGAAAATAAAATGAAATATATTCCTAAAGCGGATATTGAAATGATGAGAGAGGATCATTTTGAAGCCACAGGAAAAAAGCCAAAGAAGAAATGGTAGTCTATAAAAAATAGGCTACTTTTTTTGTTATTTGGTTGCAAAAAGAGAATATTTCCATATATAGAAAGTGAAAGAAGGTACGAAGAATATGAAAAAGTGTAATGCAGAATTAATGAAGGAGTTAAAAACTCTTCAGAATGAGATTTCTGAGATTAGATGTAATATCACAGATTATTCTATTGTAGTATATTATGAAGGTGATGATGTATATAAGGATTTTAATTTCGAAGAATCCTATGCTAAGCTAAATGAGCTTTTAGAAGAAGAAAGAAAGATTAGAGCCACTCTTGCCTATAGTAATGCTACTACAATTCTTATGGATTATGATGGTAAGACTACCATTGCAGAGGGATTAGTTAAGCTTGCGCAGCTAACAAAATCCTTAGAAAGAGTGAAAAAACTCGTATCTAAGCAGAAGGTAACAAGAACCATTATTCCATCTACAATAGCGGACCAGCCTAACCGCATTAAGGTTCGTGAATGCTTATACGATATTGATTCTATTCCAGGAATCATTAAGGATTTAAAGAAAGAAATTGCAAGATTACAAATTGCAATTGATAGAACAAACCTAACAAACACCATCGAGTGTTAGTTAGGTTTCCCGTTTGGTAACAAATTTATATATAAATGGCAACATGTATATATACCATTTTAGACGAATATATTAATATTGGTAAAAAACTTTAACAAATGAAATATTATAGATCATAAAAGAATAGATGATATGACGATATGGATGTTTAGGTTTTCTGGTTTATATGGGTATTAGGGCTAATGATATTATAGGTGTAAGGCTTTATATGGGTAAATAAAATCGGATTTTTTAAAAAAATAAATGTGAAATAAGATCCTCCTTTGTTACCAATAAAAACTATTTGAATCCATGAGTTCGGTTACATGGTTCAATCTTATGAATTTCAAATTCATAAGAGGAATGCTCTCTTTTTCTTTAAAAAGAGGGCATTTTTTTATATTTGTTATTTTTTTTACAATAAAATAGTGTAAAATTATCTTAAGGATACTTTCGGTAAAAGGAGAATTCAATATGGAGCTAGAATTAATAAAGCCTACCCTAGAATATAAGGATCAGGTAATGAAATATAAAGAGGATTTTTTAAAGAATAATCAAAGATTCGATGGCTGCTGCAAGCTTGAGGATTGTAAAACCTATGAGGAATGGCTAGAGTTTGAAAAAAGAAATAAAAAGAATTATTTATGGGGATATGTACCATCTACAATTTATCTTGCTGTAAGAAAAAGCGACCATAAGCTTTGTGGTATTGTAGATTTCCGTCATGAGCTCACTCCATTCTTGCTTAATTTTGGTGGCAATGTCGGCTTTAGTGTTGCAATTGATGAAAGAAGAAAGGGCTACGCAACAGAAATTGTTGCCCTTATAAAGGAAGAAGCTAAAAAGATAGGCTTACATGAAATTTTAATTACCTGTGATGGTATTAATGAAGGCTCATCTAAGGCTATTTTAAGAAATGGTGGAATCCTAGAGGATGATGTAGTCGATGAGGCTGGATTGACAAAATCTGGTTTAATTCAAAGATATTGGAACTCAGTAATGTGTCGAAGTCGTTTGGCGACTTGACGGTGCTCAAGGATTTCGACTATGTCTTCAAAC
>JAFPIE010000028.1 GCA_017388605.1 Acholeplasmatales bacterium
AGAATTCTTCCTTAGTACGAGATAGATATGCAATTCTTGGCATATTGATAGTAACAACACCAATAGATCCTGTAGATTCACCAGAACCGAAGAAACCACCTGACTTCTTTCTTAATTCTCTTAAGTCAAGTCTTAAACGGCAGCACATACTTCTTACATCCGATGGCTCCATATCACTATTTACATAATTAGAGAAATAAGGAGTACCATATTTAGCTGTCATTTCGAATAATAGCTTATTGTTTTCTGTTTCACTCCAATCGAAATCTCTAGTAATAGAATATGTAGGAATAGGGTATTGGAATCCTCTACCATTCGCATCACCTTCGCACATAGTTTCGATGAATGCTTTGTTGATCATATCCATTTCCTTCTTACAATCCTTGTACTTGAAGTCCTGCTCCTCATCACCGATTAATGCGTTTAATTCAGCTAAATCGTTAGGTACAGTCCAGTCAAGAGTAATGTTTGTAAATGGTGCCTGTGTACCCCAACGAGAAGGTGTATTTACACCATAAATGAAGGATTGAATACACTGCTGAACCTCTTTATAATCCAAATTATCCTTTTTAACATAAGGGGCAAGATATGTATCAAAGCTTGAGAATGCTTGAGCACCAGCCCATTCATTTTGCATAATACCTAAGAAATTAACCATCTGGTTACATAATGTAGATAGATGTCTTGCAGGAGATGATGTAATCTTACCTGTAATTCCACCTAAGCCTTCCTTAATTAATTGCTTTAAGCTCCATCCTGCACAATATCCAGATAGCATAGATAAATCATGAATATGAATATCTGCATTTCTATGTGCATTTGCGATTTCCTCATCGTAAATTTCACTTAACCAATAATTGGCAGTGATCGCACCAGAGTTGGATAAGATTAAACCACCTAAGGAATATGTAACTGTAGAGTTTTCCTTAACTCTCCAGTCATTAATTTGTACATAATTATCTACAAGCTTCTTATAATCTAATACTGTAGATTTCATGCTTCTTTGCTTCTCGTGAAGCTTTCTATATAAAATATAGGATTTTGCAACATCACTATATCCAGATTTAGATAATACGCGTTCAACGCTATCTTGGATATCCTCTACACTAATCTTTTCATCCTCAACCTTAGCTTGGAAATCTGCAGTAACCTTTAAGGATAAGAAATCAATTACATCTGCATCAGAATTTACATCTACAGAATCAAATGCCTGTTCAATTGCCTTAGAAATCTTATGGATATTAAAATCAACTATACTTCCATCTCTTTTTACAACTTTATACATTTTTTTACCTCAACCCTCTAATTTTTATAAAATCATATTTTTCTTTTAATTTAGAATAAATGTCTTTCAACTCATCATCGCTAAAAGCTTCTAAATGATAAACAATGTTGCTTTGTCTGTCTTCAAATTTTTGAAGATAATATTTCTTACAATTTAGATAATCTAGAATAAAAACTAAATCCTCATAGCTAACAAAGGCTTTAACTACTGTGGTTCTAAATTCGTAATCTATATTACCATTTTTAATAAGCTCAATAGAATTTCTTAATGCATCTATATCAACCTTCCGATTTGCAACCTCACTATATTTACTAAATACAGTTTTAATATCCATCGCAATATAATCGATTAGGTGCTCATCAAGTAATTCCTTAATCACTTCTGGATTAGAACCATTCGTATCAAGCTTTACGGATAATCCTAAATCCTTTACCTTTCGAATAAACTCTTTCAAATCCTTTTGTATTGTAGGTTCTCCCCCAGTAATACAAACCCCATCTAAAAGCTTTTTTCTTTCTTTCAGGTAGGAAAGTACCTCTTCTTCTGGTATTAGCTCATTTTCATTAGCATCTAATACCAGTGCACTATTTTGACAATAAGGACATAAAAAATTACATCCATTTGTAAAGATAGTAGCGGAAACCTTATCGGGATAATTTAATAAGGATAATTTATCAAATCCTGCAATTTTCATATACACCTTAAATATAATTTATATATTCCTTTTACCTCCTTAATGCCAAAATTAGCCTTGTTTATCATCGTGTAAGCGTATTATATACCTAAAATTATAAAAAATGTGTTGCACTTGCAACACTTTAGTAATCTTTTTATATTGTTTTAAAATTAGGTAAAATTATAAATATTTTTTATAATGCTACTTTCATACTTGACTTTCATAAGAGAATTCTAAAACGATACAAATGGTTTTATTTTTGTAACCAAAAGAAAATAAAAGCTCTATTTACATAGAGCAATTATCACTAAAATAAATGTAATTACTAAAAGGATGGAAAATCCAATGAAAGAATAGAACATATATTTCTTTTTCTTATCATTATCCATTCTTTTTCTTTTTACATTCTCTTCCTTTAAAAAATGAATTTCTTCTTCTAAATCTAAAATCTTATTTTCTAATCCCTTTATATAGGAATCCTTCTCTTCATTCTCCCTAAAATAGGAATTCATTTTTTCATCAAGCTCATGAATTCTTTCATTTAGGAGGGATTGCTTTTGCATAACATCCTCCTGCATTTTAAGCTCACGAACTAAATTTTTAATTTCTTCTCTTGCTAAAGAATCAATTTCATCCTCAGATGCATTCTTAAGCCTCATTTCAAGCTCTTTTACAACGATACGGTTTGCTGCAATATTAGAAACTCCAAGTCCAAATAAGTATTTGGTGATTTCAGCAAGCTTCTTTTGGTATTCAAAGGATTTTTCCTGAGCCTCTGCTGCAATTAATTGGGCATCAGCTAAGGATAATGTAGTCTCCTGTAAGGATTCAATCGCTGTTTTATTTTTAAAAACACCTGTCTTCTTTTCCTTTGAGCCTAAAGCCTGTACCTGAGCATCTAAAGCCTTCTTTTTGGCAATATCTAAATTTTCTTTATATTCTTGCATAATGCTAAACTGACTACCAATAATTTCAGGTACCTCAGATTCTTTGACTGCAAGATCATAATTATCTAATTCCTTATCCATTTTTTACTCCCAATGAATAACATTGAATATATCATCCTTTAAGCCTGGGTTCTTTTCGTCAATACCATAGGAGGAATCTCCTATTTTTCTTAAATCTTCCTTTGTTTCCATAATCGATTGTCTATACATGGCATCTACATCAGATATCATGGCATAGGATTCATTAATAACCTCTTCGGTATTTTTAGCCTTAACCCATACATCATTTTGCTTATAGGATAATTTCATATTCTCAAGCTTAATCATTTCATCAATCATTTCACTTCTAGCTTGACGCTCTCTTGCAAGCCTTGCGCCCATATATAGGTCTGCACCTAAGGCTAAAACAACTCTTGCTGCACCTATAAAATTAATATGTAATACGAAATTATTTAAAAATTTATAGATACTACCCTCAGCAACCATAGCACTACCTATCGTTGAGGCTGCAATATCTAGTGCACTAAATACTGCTGTAGAAATCGTAAGCATTCTTACTACGGTTCTGTTTTTGAATGGTATAGTAGACTTCCAATCAATTAAAACTAAATCTCTTAAGGAGGTTATATGGTTATCATTCACCTCTTGGAAGAATCTATGAATAAAATAGAAAGCACGTACCAAGCATTCATTTAATAGTACAGGAAGTGTCTGTTTAGCAAAATTTGTAATGGTCAAGCCCTGTGTAAGATTTAATCCACCACTAGATATCTCCTTATGAATACCTTCGCTAACATTCGTCTTACTCATAAGCTTTACACTACTCTTAGAATCTCTAATACCATCTAGTAAAGCATTCATTGGACCATTTAGCTTTGTATCTGTTGGAACTAAGGATGTAAACCAGTTAATTGTACCATAAATAAGCTTTTCTGGAAGTGTACTTCCTGATGGGAATAATCCATCCGTATTTCCACCACTCATTTGGCTTGAAACACTCTTTAATAAGCCCTCTGTATTTGTGTCCTTAACAATTTTATTATTCGAATAGGAATCCACAAACTCTATAGCCTCAGCCTCAGTCCAAGTACCTGTAGATATATCTAGCTTATCGACTAA
>JAFPIE010000029.1 GCA_017388605.1 Acholeplasmatales bacterium
CATCCAATGGTGTGTCTATTGTTGTAGGACAGTTTTTAGGTGCAGGAAAGAATAAGGATTCAAAGCTAATTCTTGCCCAAGGAGTATTCTTTAATTTTTGCTTAGGGCTTTTACTTATGGTCATTTTCTTCTTTGGAAATGGAGCCTTACTTAAAATGGCAAATACAAAGGATTCGGCTTTTTTATTCCTAAATCACTCGATAAAAAGATTCCATCAAAATAAGGAATTAAATGGAATTTGTTTAATTCCCAATTCGTAAAGGATGCTTGTGCATTGGATAATAAATAGATTTTATAGCCTTCATTTCTTAATTTCTTTAGTAATCTTTTTACCCCAAAATAAGGATGTATAAAATCTGTAGAAAGCCTTCTAAAGGTTTCAGCTACCTTTACTGCATCTACCATAGGATATAGAATATGGAATACATCTAATATTTCAATTTCTTCCTTTTCCTTTTGTAGCTCCATACATAAATTTAAATATTCTTCTTTAAGTATGGAAGGATCATATTCCTTATATTTTTTGAATGCATTCGCTAAATGTATCCAAAAGGATTCCTTTTCTTCATCCGTATGTATATTCATTAATGTGCCATATAAATCAAATATAACAAATTTCATTTTAGTTATTCTCCTAAAGATAGAAAGGGGAGGCTCCTTTGTTGGAGCCTCCCAAAGAAAAAAGAGGTAAACACCGATTTGAAATGAATTCAAATCCCTAGCGATTATATTTTGTAATGTAGCCCTTTAGCTCTTCTGCAAGATGATCTGAGAAATAGGATTTCTTACATCTATAGCTCCAGTTGTCTGTTGAAACTGTAGATGGTAAATTCATTCTTGTTGAGCCATCCTGGCATAATAAATCCTGCATAGGAACAATAGCAATATTTGCAATAGATGCGAAGGCCATTTCAACAACAGTCTCTTCGATACCCTTTGCATCCTCTCCATGCATTTTTACACCTAATAGGTCAGCTTCTCTTTTTACTCCTGCTTTAAATGTTTCAAATTCTTTTTCATTTAAATCTAAAATATATTGATAAAGTGGCATATTGTCATGTGTACCTGTATAGCATAATAGATTCTTCTTATAATTGCTTGGTAGGTGATCATTATCTAATGATCCATCGAATGCAAATTCTAAAATCTTCATACCAGGATATTGTGTATCTGCCATAAGCTTTCTTACACCATCATCGATAACACCTAAGTCCTCAGCGACAATATTTAAATCAAGCTTATCCTTGAATAAATCACTCTTAGGGCCATCTAGCCATTCACCAATCTTCGCATTCGTATTCTCTGCAGGAATTGCATAATAGCGGTCAAAGCCTCTAAAGTGGTCAATACGTAGCATATCAACAAACTTGAAGCTTTCATTAATTCTATAAGTCCACCACTTATATCCTCTAGACTTTTGGTATGCCCAGTTATAGCATGGGTTACCCCATAGCTGTCCATCCTCACTAAATACATCAGGTGGGCATCCTGCAACTAAATGCTTTGTCTTATCTGGATTTAAATCGAATAATTCAGGGTGCTTCCAAACCTCAACAGAGTCATAAGCTACATAAATAGGCATATCACCCATGATTTTAATGCCAGCCTCTTTGGCATAATCCTTAAGCTTCTTCCACTCATTTACAAATTCAAATTGAGTCCATACCCAGAATAGATAATCATCGTTATATTTTTCGATAACTTCTTTTTCTAATTCTTCTGAATAATTCTTATATTTTTCATCCCATAAATCCCAGGATTTATATTCATGCATAGCCTTAATGGTCATGAATACAGCGAAATCATTATATTCAGCATCCTTAACGAACTTCTTGAAATTTCTATTTTCCTTATCGAAATTATTAAAAGCTTTTCTTAAGACTAGAGTTTTATTTTCGAATAATGCTGCATAATTTACTCTTAAAGGATCATCTCCAAAGAACACATTCTCATAATCTTCCTTCTTAAGAAGCTTCTTCTGTCTTAAAATATCAAAATCAATCAAATAATAATTCAATGCTGTAGATGATACAGACTGATATGGTGAATCACCATAATTCGTAGGAACAAGAGGCAATACTTGCCAAATCGAAACATTTGATTTCTTTAAAAAATCAATGAAATCAAAAGCTTCCTTTCCTAAAGTACCTACACCATACTTTGATGGTAGGGAAGTTATGTGTAATAAAACACCAGCACATCTTTTTTGTTCCATAGTTTTCCTCCAAATGAATTATATTCATTTTTAGTTTAAGTCTTTTTATAAGTCATTACAAGTAAAACATTTGAACTTAATGAACTTTCAAAAGTGTTCAAACATTTCCGAAAGAATTTCGATTTTTTTCCGAAAATTCTTGTAATTAAAACGAAATTTATGTATAATGTATTTGAAGGTGATTACTATGCGAATAAAAGATATAGCAGATGCATTACATCTATCTGTGTCTACTGTTTCCAAGGCACTGAATGGTGGATTTGATGTATCTCCAGAAACAAAAGAACAGGTTTTAAAATATGCAAAGGAAAATGGATACAAATCTAGAGATGAAAGATTAAAGGTAAAATCCATTCGTAGACTATGCGTATTATTTGACAATGCAGTTGATTCAAAGTCGAATATCTTTATACCTCTTTCTTTGGCATTTGCTGAGGCTGCAAGAGTAAATAACTTTGAAACAATTACAAGACCTATCTCTGATGTTACACCATCCTATGAAAAATTTATGGTGAACAACAATTATGATGGTGCATTCATTGTTGGTCTAAATTATACTTCTCCTTTCTTTAAGGAATTGGAAACAACAAAGATACCTACAGTTTTATATGATAATATCTTAAATGGTGAAAAGGTATCTACAATTACAAACGATAATATTAATACAATTCAAAGATTAGTCACACTACTTGCAAAAAGTGGACACAAAAAGATTGGCTTTATCCATGCGGATAAGCAATCCTTTGTTGCAAACGAAAGATATGCAGGATATATCATTGGACTTATGATGAATAATATCGATTACAATCCTGATTATGTATTCTATGGCTCCTTCTCTGAGGCTTCTGGCTTTGAGGCTAGTGAGTACTTCGCTCAAAGAGATGTTACTGCCGTAGTATGCTCATCCGATATTATTGCGGTAGGCTTTATTAATGGTATTGAAAGATTCCATATGACTGTACCTAAGGATATTTCTGTTACAGGCTATGATGATCTTGAAATTTCAAGATATATTAAGCCACCTCTAACAACCATAAGACAGGATCTAGAATTAATTGGTGAAAGAGCATATTATCTTTTAACCTCCTTAATGATGAATAGAGCAAGTCAAAGAATTGTCGTTGATGGTGATATCATCGTACGTTCTTCTGTTTCTGTTCCAAGAAAAGAAAATGAATAATACATATGGCCAACAATCAAGTTGGCCATTTTTTCTTCTTCCTTTTTTGTAAAACGTTTTTATAACATCATAATAAAAAAAATATACCATAAGGCATAAGAAATTGCTAAAATAATTATGGAATCTTTATAAAGGAAGGAAAAGAAAATGAAAAAGATTTATGAAGGTAAAACAAAAAACGTTTATTCCTTAGAAAATGGTAATGTATTACTAGAATTTAAGGATGACTGTACAGGAAAGGATGGAGTATTTGACCCAGGTGAGAATTCTGTTGGCTTAAAGATTGATGGTATTGGTAAAAGAAATCTTGAAACATCAATTCACTTCTTCGAGCTATGCAAGAAGGCTGGAATCAAGACTCATTATGTTTCTGCAGACGTTGATAATGCTACAATGGAGGTTCTACCTGCAAAGGTATTTGGTCACGGCCTTGAGGTAATTTGTAGACTTAGAGCTACTGGTTCTTTCATTCGTAGATATGGTGAATACGTTGAAAATGGTACTGTATTCCCTAATGGTTATGTTGAATGTACATTCAAGAATGACAAGCTAGGTGACCCACTTGTAACTGCTGAGGGCTTAGAGGTTTTAGGAATCATGGATAAGAAAATGTTTGAATCCATGAAGGCTCAAACTTTAGCTATCACTAAGATTGTTGCTGATGACTTAAAGAAAAAGGGTCTTGATTTATGGGACATTAAGTTTGAATTTGGTTACAACAACAATGAAGTTATTTTAATTGATGAAATTGCATCAGGAAACATGAGAGTATATAGAGGAAATGAAATCATGGATCCAATTGAATTAACTAAGGTTATCCTAGGAAAGTAATTTAAGCATAATAAAAACCAGCGATTTGCTGGTTTTTTCTTTAGCCTATTTTCTTTAATGCATCATTTAATTTCATATAAATAGGAAGCATTGCTTCTTCTTTAACTACCTTTACTACATCATCTAATAAAACCCATTTTAAGCCTGAATTCTCATCTGGCTTTATTCTTAATTCTTCCTTTTCATCTGCTTCAAATAAATAGGTTACATTCATATGGGTGTGGCTAGATACAAATTTACCATTTTTATAATGATAGGTTACAGGTAATATTTCAATAGAAATAGGATCTTCCTTAAGTACCTTAATATCGGATAAACCAGATTCCTCCATTGCTTCCTTTAAAGCTACATTTAAGAAATCCTTATCGTTATCATTATGTCCCCAAAGCCATCCCCAGTTTTTATATATATTATGATAATTTAATAAAACCTTTGTATGGTCCTTATTTGTAATCCAACAGGATGCAGAAAAATGAGTAGCTAGTGAGGCTCTTGAAAATAATTCATCCCCAAGCTTATCATACATATATAGCATATATTCTAAATCTGCCTTTTCCTGATCGTTTATTGGATTGTAGCTTCTTAAGAAATTATAGGTATCCATAATCCCACTATATCTTAAATATTCCTTTAAAGTTAAATACTCTCTTTTATATAAGCCATAGA
>JAFPIE010000030.1 GCA_017388605.1 Acholeplasmatales bacterium
ATTAGATTCTACGATAGCTGAAATTAGGTTTTCAGGTACATCAGCAAAATTAGCCTTCAACTGCTTTGTATCCTTTGGAAGACAATATCCACCATAACCAAAGGATGGATTATTATAGAAATTACCAATTCTTGGGTCTAAGCATATGCCATCAATAATATTTTTTGTATTTAAGTTCTTAGTTTCTGCGTAGGTATCAAGCTCATTAAAGTATGCAACTCTTAAAGCTAGGTAGGTATTGGCAAATAGCTTTACTGCTTCTGCCTCAGTTAAGCCGACAAATAATGTTGGAATATCTTCTTTTATGGCACCATCTTGAAGTAAGGATGCAAATTTCTTTGCATAAGAAAGTAATCTTTCATCACCCTTAGGGTATCCTACAATGATTCTTGATGGATATAGATTATCATATAATGCTTTAGATTCTCTTAAGAATTCTGGAGAGAATAAAATATTATTTGTATTATATTTCTTTCTTACACTTTCTGTATAACCTACAGGTATTGTAGATTTAATAATCATAATCGCATTAGGATTTACCTCAAGTACTAATTCAATTACCTGTTCTACATATTTTGTATCAAAGAAATTTCTTTTCGAATCATAATTTGTAGGAGTTGCAATAATGACAATTTCAGCATTTTTATATGCTTCCTTCGCATCTGTTGTAGCAACTAAATCAAGCTTCTTCTCCTTCAAATATAATTCAATATAATCATCCTGAATAGGAGATATATGATTATTTATCTTTTCTACCTTTTCGGGTATTACATCTACTGCAGTGACATGGTTATGCTGAGCAAGTAATACTGCTAAAGATAAGCCTACATAACCTGTACCTGCAACTGCAATATTCATTGGCTCGTTTTGACTTTTCTTCTCCTTTCCTTCTTCTGTAAAGAAGGATAGTGGATCTAGGTTATATAATTCACATAATACCTCAAGCTTTTCAATGGATGGCTGGAATTCTCCTCTTTCCATCTTACCTAAGATGATTCTACTGATTCCAGTTTTTTCTTCAATATAAGCTTGAGAATACTTATTTTTCTTTCTTAATTCATATGTTTCCTTTGAAAACTTATTATAATTAAACTTTTTCATATAATTACCTCTTTTTGAAAATTTTAATTTCGTATCGATTATATCACTTTAAAACTACCGCGTCAACACGATTATATTTGTAATAAATTGTTGCAAATCGTTTTTATGTTATTCTATAAAGAATTTTGAGTAAATAAAAAACGGATAATTGGCCTTTAGAGACAAAAACTATCCGTTTTGAATTATAAAATTTAACTTCTATGGAGTATTCTTCCAATTTTTTGCTTAATCTTTGGATTTACTAGCACAACAATTCCAACTGGAATTATGTTAAATGCAATAGATAATGAACCAGACACTAAAAAGTGAACGAAGACACTATCAAAGCTTAAATGAATGGTATTGAATAAGAATACCTCTCCTATAAAAAATGCAATTAAAGAATAATTCAATATGTAATACTTAAATGGCTTATCTTCAAAACCATATTTGAATAAAACAAGTGGCTCCACAATATGATACATTAAAATATCAACAACGATTGTGGCAATTAATACGCCATATATTCCAAAGGCAAAGGCTAATCCTATAGATAATCCTGCATTAACAATTGCAGCAATTATCGCAATATAACGATCCTTATAGAATAATCCAAAGGAATCCTTAAATACAGAGGCAGATTGACGCATAAATTGAATATAATAAGTTATTGTCATGACAATAATTATATTTGTATCAAGCTCTAATCCTTCTCCAAACAAAAGAGTAACCAAATCAGAACAAACTGAGAAATATCCTAAATAGAATACAATTCCTAAAATAAAATTAATAGAATAAAAGAATTTAAAATAATCCTTCTTCTCCTTATTCGTTGCAATAACCCCCATATGACCAATAATGGTTGTTAGAGGAATAATGAATAG
>JAFPIE010000031.1 GCA_017388605.1 Acholeplasmatales bacterium
GCAAGATCAGGTAAGGAATCTAAAGGATAAGATGATTCCCGCAGCATATATTAATTCCTTATTAGATAAAGAGGAAGTAGATAATGTCTATAGAAAGCTTAGAAGAGGAGATATTAAAATATTATATGTTTCAGCAGAAAGACTAGAAACAAAAAGATTCTTAGATGAAATCATGAATATAGATATATCTATGATTGTTGCAGATGAAGCTCATACACTCCTTTGGAGTGAGGATTTTAGAAAGGCTCTAGGGCATATTCCTTCCTTTCTTCATAAGCTTCCCAAAAGGCCAAAAATGATGGCTTTGACAGCCACCGCAACAAAAACAACAGTGGATAAAATAAAGGTATTACTTGAATTAAAGAATCCTATTTTAGTTGTTGGAGATTGTGATAGAGGGAATATATTCTATAAAATACAAAAGACGCATGACAAGGATAGAGATTTATATTTTTATATTAAATCACATTTAAATCTTCATGGTATCGTTTATTGCTTGACGATAAAGAATGTGTTGCATGTTTATGAATTCTTAAAGGAAAAGGGCTTTAAGGTAGGATACTATCATGGAGAGATGGAAGCTATAGATAAGAAAAGGACACAAAATATGTATACGAATCATGAAATTGATATTATTGTATCCACCAATGCCTTTGGTATGGGAATAGATATACCAGATATAAGGTATGTCATAGAATATGACCTCCCCTCCTCCATTGAAGATTTTAGCCAGCAATCTGGTCGTTGCTCAAGAGATGGTAAATATGCAGAAAGTATAATACTTTTTAATCTTAAGGATGTAGAAACTATAGAATATTTTATAGACCATATTGATAATATTGAAAAGAGTAGCAAGGAGATTAAACAAATTAAAAAGGATAGATATCAAAAATTAGATTCTATGGTTAAGCTATGTATTGGATCTAGTTGTATTCATAAGGCAGTATCTGAATATTTTGGGATACCACATAAGGGAAATTGTAATATGTGCTCCAATTGTGTTAAGAGAAAATATACCTGTTAATAATGCATTTTTAAATTGTTATTATTGCTATTATGATATCAAGATTATTTCATTACTTTTTTACCTATGGTAAAATAGAATAAATAGGTACCATAGAAAGTGATGATTTTATGCATTTTAAAGAATTATGTGATAATATCAACAATATGGCATGTGTTGTTTCTGTTGAAAAGAAAGGAAATAGCTACGGAGAAATTCGTTTGGTTGAGGGAAACCAAAAATATAAGAATTCCTTTGTGGTAAGACAGGAGGGTAGCCCTGTTGTATTAAAGGAATTTATTCCGAATAGTATTTATACAGAATATATTGAAAAGAATATTAACTTCGAGCAATTCTGTTATAATTCAGCAATAAAAAAAGAATTACTTCATTCCTATGCATATCCAGAAAGCCTTGGTGCTTGGTTTCACATGCTATATATACCACTAGAGTATGAAACAGATACTCATGGATTTTGCTTATATATTATGGATGTTCATGAAGCCTTTGATTCAAGCATTTTATCAAGCGCATCAAATGATGTTGCGAATAAGGTATTAAAGACTACCCTACAGCTAAGTAATTCAAAGAATTTTATTGAAACCTTGAATCATATTGTTAAGGATATAAGAGAAATGTGCAATGCAGAATTCTGTTGTATTTTAGTTGTAGATAAGGATAAGGAGGAAGTAGTTTCCTTAGCTGAGGATAGAGTTTCTACAAGCAATAGAAAAAAGATGGGATATTACATTAATCGTGAATTTTCCCAATTAGTATTTACTTGGCATGAAACCTTAGGAGATAATAATTGTATTATCATCTCTAATCTACATGAAATGGAATTCTTAAAGGAAAAGAATATCAAATGGTATAATTCCTTAAAGGAATCGAATGTGAATTCTTTAGTATTATTTCCGTTAAAATCGAATGATCGATTAATAGGCTATATGTGGGTAAATAATTTTAAGGATATCGATACAATTAAAATAAAGGAAACCCTAGAAATAACTACCTTTATTCTTGAATCTGAGATATCGAATTATTTACTACTTAAGAAATTAAAGGAAATGAGTTCAATGGATGTCTTAACAGGACTTCAAAATAGAAACGCAATGAATGATTATATGAAGCGCTTCATAGAAGCAGATAACGATTTATCTATTGGAGTTATCTTCTTAGATATTAATGGATTAAAGAAGGTTAATGATGTATTGGGTCATTTAAAGGGAGATGCCTTAATTAAAAGAGCTGCCCAAACCTTAAAGAGTGTATTTGAACCTATTCCAATCTTCCGTTCTGGTGGAGATGAATTTATTATCATCCTAGATGATATTAGTGAAGAAGAAATCATACATTATATAGAAAGAATAAAGGAAGAATCGATGAAGAATGATATTTCCTTTGCGGTAGGATATTCTTTAAAGAAATCTAGGAAGGATGTTTTAAAGGCATTAAAGGATGCGGATGAAAACATGTATATAGATAAAAGAGAGCATTATAAATCCATAAGATAAAAAAAGGGTCGGAATTTTCCGACCCTTATATTATTTTATTGATTAGATACAAGTATATCCGCCATCAACAGCGATTGCTTGACCAGTTACGTAAGAAGCCTCTTCAGAACCTAAGAAGATAGCACAAGCGTTTAATTCGCCTTCCTTACCATATCTTTGCATTGGAACTGATCTCTTTGCAAATTCCTGGAAGTATTCAGAATCAAGAGTTTGTGTTGTTAATTCTGTATAGAAATAGCCTGGGCAAATTGTATTAACAGTAATACCCATAGGAGCAAGCTCTGCAGCTGCACCTCTAGAGAAGTTTACAACAGCGCCCTTAGTTGAATGGTATGCAATAGTTGGGATTGCTGTATTACCTACTAAACCATAGATAGATGCGATGTTGATTACACGACCATAAGTCTGCTTACCATCTGCAATACATTTCTTCATTAAATTACCGAATGCCTTAGTAACAGAGAATACAGAAGTTAAATCAAGATTTAATGTGAATTCCCAATCTTCCTTCTTATAATCTAATAAAGGAGTACCTGTACCTCTTTCTCCACCAGCATCGTTAATAATAACCTCGCAATGACCAAATTCCTTTTCAACCTTCTCAACTGCAGCAAGGATAGATTCATCCTTAGTTACATCACATTGAACAGGAAGAACCTTAACACCATATTTTTCGCTCCACTCCTTAGCGGATGCTTCAAGTCTTTCAACTCTTCTAGCTAATAATACTAAATCAGCTCCAACCTTTGCGAAGCCTTCAGCCATTTGCTTTCCTAAACCAGAAGATGCGCCTGTAATGGCAACTACTTTACCTTTATAATTGAACATTATATGTTCCTCCTTTTTTAGTATGTATTATACCATAAATAACAAAAGAACACAATGTAATTCAAAATGTTACTTTTCTTTCATACGTTTAAAAAGAAAAAGCTGTCACAATTCAAAATGAGTTTGAAAATATGTGACAGCTTTATATTATTCTATGCTTGTTCCTGGTGCTAAATCCATAAATAATGGAATAACAATAGGCTTTCTATCTGTTTTTAAATAGATTTCCTTTTCCAAGAATTCGGTTAGCTTTTGCTTTAGCATACCTAAAATGACTACATTAGAATTAGCCATTTCATCAAGTAAGAATTTCTTGGAAGCTTCAACGAAAGCTTTGGTTAATGCCTCAGAATCTTTCATGTAAATAAAGCCTCTAGAAACTACCTGTGGTTCGATTGGAATAATCTTTTTCTTTGTGTCGATGGTAATAACTAAAGAGAACATACCATCCTCAGATAGCATTCTACGCTCTCTTATAATATCCTTTGAAATATCACCAATGCCTTCACCATCGATATATACATCACCTGCAGTGACATGACCTGCATTTCTTGCGGAATGGTCATTGATGGCAAGAACATCACCATTTTCTAAAATGAAGGTATTGTTTGGATCAACACCACATTCAATAGCTAAATCAGCATGTACTCTTTGCATTCTGTATTCACCATGAATAGGCATGAAATATTTAGGCTTTAATAAATTAAGCATGAGCTTAAGCTCAACTTGAGATGCATGTCCTGTTGTATGTGTATCGGTAATAGGAGAATGTGTAATTACATTTGCTCCCTTACGGAATAATTGATTGATGGTTTTATTCACACCCTCTTGATTACCAGGTATTGGATTTGAAGAGAAGATGATTGTATCATTTGGCATTAGCTTAATGACTCTATGAGAGCCATTGGCAATTCTAGATAATGCGGCTAAAGGCTCTCCTTGAGATCCTGTACATAATAAGCATATCTCGGATGCTTTATAATTATCAATCTCTTCAGGAGCTATAATTGTACCCTTAGGTGCTTTGATATAACCTACCTGCTGTCCTACCTCGATGGTTTTTTCCATAGACCTACCAAAGACGGCAACCTTACGGTTTGTAAGTACACAGGCTTCAATGACCTGTTGTACTCTAAACATATTGGATGCAAAGGTTGCAACAATAATTCTATCTGTAACCTGCTTAAATAATTCCTTAATAGAAGAACCAATTTTCTTTTCAGATTCTGTAACACCAGGTCTTAGGGAATTGGTTGAATCGGATAATAAGCATAAAACACCCTCTTGGCCTAATAAGGCAAGCTTTTCATATTCTGCAGCAGGACCAACGGGAGTTAAATCAATTTTGAAGTCTCCGGTATGTACAATGGTACCAAGCTCTGTTTTAAAGCATATCGCAAAGGAATCTGGAATGGAGTGATTCAATCTTATAAAGGATACAGTAACACCCTTAAATTCATAAACGAAATGACTCTTAAATTCTACAATTTGAGTAGAACCTAATAATTCTGGATAATCCTCAAGCTTATTTTCAATTAAATCTACAGTGACACCTGCAGCGAAAATTTTAGGTATTTTAACCTTTTTAAGTAGGAATGGAATACCACCAATATGGTCTTCATGACCATGGGTAATAAATAATCCTACGATTCTTTGTTGATTTTGTACTAAATATGTATAATCAGGGATAACATAATCTACGCCAAGTAGATGAGAATCTGGAAATAGGATTCCTGAATCTACTATGAATAATTGCTCTAAATAGTCGATAACATACATGTTTTTACCGACCTCACCTAAACCACCAAGCGCAAAAATAGCTATCTCCTTGCGGTTGTATAACTTGTCCATATAAACCTCCTATGAAATTCGAATTCGGAAAAAGTCTATATATATTATACCCTATATGAAAACAAGTTTCAAAGTTATTTCATAATTTATTATGAATATAAAGCATTTTCATAGATAATTTATAAAATATATGCTATAATTCAAAGGTATTTGAAAAGAGGAATTAAAGTTATGAAAGCAAGTAGAATGTTAATTTCCACACTAAAGGAAGCCCCAAATGAGGCAAAAATAGATTCACATATTTTACTCCTTCGTGCTGGAATGATTAAAAACGAGGTAGCTGGTGTTTATAACTATCTACCTATGGGACTTAGAGTTTTAAATAAAATTCAAGCTATCATCAAGGATGAAATGGATAAGGCTGGAAGCCAAGAGATTTTATGTAGTGCACTACAGCCAAAGGAATTATGGGTAGAATCTGGTAGATGGATGAAATATGGTCCTGAGCTTATGAGACTTAAGGATCGTCATGATAGAGAGTTCTGCTTAGGACCAACTCATGAGGAAATCTTCACATCTATTGCAAGAGATTTAATTAAATCACCTAAGCAATTACCTATTATTTTATATCAAATTCAAACAAAATATAGAGATGAATTCCGTCCTAGATTTGGTTTAATTCGTTCTAGAGAATTCATCATGAAGGATGCCTATTCCTTCGATAAGGATGAGGCAGGATTAGAAGAATCCTATAAGCTTATGTATGATACATATTCTAAGATTTTCACAAGATTCCATTTAAATTTCCAACCAGTTTTAGCGGATACCGGTAATATTGGTGGTAATGGCTCTCACCAATTTATGGCATTATCTGAGATTGGTGAATCTACCATTATTTATTGTGATGAAAATCATTATGCAGCTGACCAGGAAAAGGCTACAACTATGCTAGATGGCTATAAGGGTGATGAAGAGGCTCCTATGGAAAAGGTATATACACCAAATCATGCAACCATTGAGGAATTAGTGGATTTCCTAAAAGTTGATGCTAAGAATTTAGCTAAGACTATGGTTTACCATGATTTCATGAATGAAAAATTCATTGTTGCAATGGTAAGAGCAGATAAGGATATTAATGAGATCAAGCTTGTTAATGAATCTGGTTCTAACGAAAACTATTTAAAGCTTGCAACAGACGAGGAATTAGCTTCCTTAGGTATTGTTAAGGGCTTTATTGGACCTGTAAATCTACCAGTTGATTTAGATATCTATGTCGATGAAGAATTAAAGGATATGGATTCCTTCTATGTTGGTGCTAATTTAAAGGATTACCATTTAAAGAATGTAAAATTCGGTAGAGATTTTACAGGTAAGGTATGTGATTTAAGATTAGCTAAGGATGGCCTAAGATGCCCAATTTGTGGTAAGCCACTAAAGAGCGCAAGAGGTATTGAGGTTGGTCAGGTATTTAAGCTTCAAACGAAATATTCAAAGGCAATGAACTGTACTTATGTTAATGAGAAGGGCGAAAACGTACCTATGGTAATGGGCTGCTACGGTATTGGAGTTACAAGAACCTTCCAATCTATCGTTGAGCAATACCATGATGAATTTGGTATTAAGTGGCCACTAAATGTTGCACCATATCATGCAGTAGTATTACCTGTTAAATATACTCTTCCTGAACAGATGGAATTAGCAGATAAGATTCATTCAATGCTAGAGGAATCTCATGTTGAGGTTGTCTTAGATGATAGAAACCAGGGCTTAGGCTTTAAGGCTAAGGATTGGGAGCTTATTGGTGTACCTTATCAAATTATTGTTGGTAAAAGAGCATCTGAGGGTATTGTTGAGCTTAAGAATAGAGATACTTTAGCTAAAGAAGAGATGCCTTATTTAGATGCAGTAGCTAAAATTATTGAAGCTGTAAAAGCTATTTAAGATTTTAATAACTATGGATGCAAGATTTAGCTCTATAGAAGAAAAGCTAGATGACATTGAGACATATGAAATATTAAATCTCTTAGGATAATAATAGGTGGCATATGAGTGATTTAGAAAAATTAAAGGAAATCATTGAAAAAAGTAAAAAAATAGTTATATTTTCAGGGGCAGGCTTATCTACAAATTCAGGTATACCTGATTTTAGAAGTGCAGATGGATTATATAATCAAAAAACAAAAAGTAATATAAGACCAGAGGAGATTATCTCTCATTCCTTCTTTATGTCAAATCCTTCTGAGTTTTATCAATTCTATTTTTCAAAAATGGTTTATTTGAATGCGAAGCCTAATTTAGCACATAAATATTTTGCCAAGCTAGAAGAGGAAGGGAAGGTCTTAGCGGTTGTAACACAAAATATTGATAACTTACACCAAGAGGCAGGCTCAAAGAGGGTTTATGAGCTTCATGGATCTATCATGAGAAATTATTGTATGAAATGCCATAAATTCTATTCCCTAAAGGACATTTTCAATGAGAATTATGAAGTCCCAAGGTGTAGCTGTGGTGGCATCATAAAGCCTGATGTTGTACTTTATGAGGAAGGGCTTAACGATGAGGTTGTATCGAATGCCTTATATGCGATTAGTGAAGCAGATACCATTATTGTTACAGGTACATCACTAACAGTATATCCTGCGGCAGGCTTCCTAAGGTATTTTAGAGGTGAAAATCTTATTTTATTAAATAAGAGTGAAACACCATATGATTATTTGGCGAAGATTGCTATACACGATGATATTAAAAATGTAATTGAATATCTAGAAAAATAAGATAACCCCTGGTTTTTGCCAGGGGTTATCTTATTTATTGAGAAGAATATGTTTAATTCCTATAGAGATATGTTCACTTAAATCGGAATAGGAATTATCTCCATCGGGGTTAAAATCATATTTTAGAATTTCTGTTTTTAGTGAATCAAAGCGTGTACATAAATGGTAGAAGAGGTCATCCTCCTTTGAATCTGTTTTATGTCCTCCTCTATATAAATAAATACTTTTTTTACATGTGAAATTATTTTTTAAATCTTCGTTGATTTTATCATCACATAGCTTTAATGTAGGATTTAATAGACAAGCTCCCTTATATTCTTTGTATTTATATACCATAGAAAGGGCAGCAATTGCACCTTCGTTTATACCAAATAAATAGACTTGATCCTCTAATATACGAAATCTTTGCTTTAGAATTGGTAAAACATTATGGGTTATATATTCGAAATAGATATAGGATAATACGCTATCTACATCCTTGTTATCTCCATTATAATATGGATTTAATTCACTCATTCTCCATTCCTTAATGGATGGGGAATGTAGGAATACAAGTATGGTATCCTCTTTAATATCACTAGTGATTTTATCTGTATCAAAAACCTTAGTATCTTCTCCAATATAGTTATAAAATAATTCTCCATCAAAAAAGATAACTACGGGATATTTTCTTTCGTTCTGGTCGTAATCATCTGGATATTTTACATGAATTTTTAAATTTCTTCTAAGCTCCCTTGCGGTTATTTTAAATGCCTCAACCATAATATTTATCACCTAAATTCATTATACTATAAGAATTAAAAATTTATGAAAAAATATAAAGTTTTTAGATTTTTGGCACTTAAGTGTTGACAGTGCCAAAGAATAGAATTATAATTACTTATGAATAGTTTGGAGGCAGTAAAATGAAAACGACAAAGAAATTTAAAACAGAAACAAAACGTCTATTAGACATGATGATTAATTCGATTTATACACATAAGGAGATCTTCTTAAGAGAATTAGTATCGAATGCATCCGATGCAATCGATAAAAGACATTATATGTCCTTAACCGATACTTCAATTCCACAGGAGGATTACCAAATTTTGGTGGAAGCTGATGAGGAGAATAAGACCATAACCATTAAGGATAATGGTGTTGGTATGACCTTAGAGGAGCTTGAAAATAATTTAGGTACTATTGCAAAATCAGGCTCTAAGGAATTCATGGAAGCAGTTGAAAAGGAAAATACACCAGAGGTAGATATTATCGGTCAATTTGGTGTTGGCTTCTATAGTGCATTTATGGTTGCAAATAAGGTAACTGTATTAACAAAATCTATTAAGGATAATACATCTCACCTATTTACATCCGAAGGTGTTGAATCCTATACCATCGAAGATGGAAATAAGGAGGATTATGGTACTGTAATTACCTTATATCTAAAGGATGATACGGAAGATGATAAATATAGTGATTATTTAGAGGAATATAAGCTTAAGGAATTAATTAAGAAATATTCCGATTATGTAAGATACCCTATTAAGACTTGGGTAACTAAGCTTGACCCTGCAACCGATGAGGAAAAGAAGGATCCTAATTTCAAGCCAAAAACACATAAGGAGCTTGAAACTATCAATTCTATGCTTCCTATTTGGAAGAAGAATAAGAGTGAGGTTACCGATGAGGAATTAAATAATTTCTATAAATCTAAATTTATGGATTGGCAGGACCCTATCACATCGATCCATGTAAATGTTGAAGGTATGCTTACCTATAATGCTTTACTATTCATTCCAAAGAAGCCATTCTATGAAATGTATAACGATAAGGATGATAAGGGACTACAGCTTTATACAAAGGGTGTATTTATTCTAGAAAAGTGTAAGGAATTAATCCCAGATTACCTAAGATTTGTAAAGGGCTTAGTAGATAGTGCAGATTTACCACTAAATATTTCTCGTGAAACATTGCAGGAGGATAGAGCCATCAAGAAGATTGCAGCGAATGTTGAAAAGAAGATTTTAGCTGAATTATCTCGTATGGTTAAGAACGATAGAGAAAAATATGAGGAATTCTATAAGGATTGGGGTAGACATTTAAAATTTGGTCTATATGAAAATTATGGTGAGCGTAAGGATTCCCTAAAGGATTTAATCCTACTTAGAAGCTTTAATGAGGATAAGCTTGTTACCTTCAGTGAATATGTAGAAAAGATGCCTGAATCACAAAAGGAAATCTATTATGCAATTGGAAATGATAAGGCCTCTGTTGAAAAGTTACCACAAATGGATTTAGTTAAATCTAAGGGCTATGATGTATTCATTTTATCTGAGGATATCGATGAATTCATGATCACAGTATTAAAGAGCTATAATGAAAAGCCATTTAAGTCTATTAATAAGGATGAGCTTGATTTAATTGACGAAGAGGAAAAGAAAAAGCTTGATGAGCTAAAGGAAGAAAAGAAGGAGTTCTTAAGCGAGGTTAAGGAATCCATACCTTCTGTTAAGGAAGTCATTATTTCTAAGAAGCTTGTTGATGCACCATGCTGTGTATCTTCAACTGGTGAATTATCCTTTGAGATGGAGCGTGTCTTAAAGCAGCAAAATCAAGAGGTTAAGGCAGAAAGAGTATTTGAGCTTAATCCAAATCATCCAATGTTTGCAAAGCTTGAGGCTTTATATAAAGCAGATAAGGATGAGGCTTCTCGTATGACTAAGCTATTATATACAGAAGCATTACTACAAGAAGGTATTCTACCAGATGATCCAAAGGCCTTTGCTGAGGATTTAAATGCACTTCTAATGAAGTAGACAAAATAGATGACGTGTCTATAAAATTTTGGAAGGAATGAGCAATCATTTCTTCCATTTTTTTAATATTCATTGTAAAATAAATCTAGGTGATTGCGATGAATAAAGAAGAATTTCAATTAAACAATGGAAAATATATGATACATGGAATGAAATATATTCCAGATAATCCAAAGAATATACCTATTATTATGTCTCATGGCTTTTTATCGAATTCAAAGAAATTAAAAAGGTATGCCATGTTTTTAGCAGGCATGGGCTATACGGTTTATGCTTATGATTTTTGTGGCGGACATTTATTTGGTAAAAGCGAAGGTCCAAGGGAATATTTAACCATAGAAAATGAATTAAACGACCTTCAAACGGTAATTAATAGCGTAGAGGAAAGTAAGCAGGAGCTTATGCTCTTTGGTGAATCCTTAGGTGGATTTATATCTCTTATTTATGCAGCAAGAAATCCTGCGGTAGTTGCAAGAGTATTA
>JAFPIE010000032.1 GCA_017388605.1 Acholeplasmatales bacterium
AAAAAGGCTAAGGAATCTATGGAATTCAATGATAAAATTCGTCTATTAGTTTCTAAAAGAAATGCAAAGAATCAGGATGCTAGAAATGAATATGCAAGAAAGCAAGCGGAAGCACAGGAGGATAAGGAGCAAAAAAGACAGGAATACCAAGCAGAATCTCAAAAGATATCTAAGGAATTCGTCTTAAATATGACTACTCTTGATGATCGTATTGCTTACTTGAAAAAGGAATATAATGATCGTATTGATGAGGAACAAAGAGCTCTTCAATATCGTCTTTTAGAATTAAAGAATGAGGAAGAAAGTCTTCTTATGGAATCCTATTCTTCTCCTGATTTTAAAAAGAAAGCAAAAAAGATTAAAGCGGAATATTTTGGATATCAGGAGCTTGAAAGAAAAAACACGAATAAGACCTTAGCCAATTTGAAGAAGGCTTATTTAATGAATCAAGAAAAAACAAATTACCAAAAGAAGCTTTTAGACTTAGACCGTACCTTTAATATGAAGTCTATCGTAGAAAATGAAACCTACGATAATAAGAAATTCCAAGAGATTAATAATGAATATGAAATTGATATGAACCATGCGGTTCAAATCAATGATCTTGATTATAATAGAGAAGCGAATAAGCTTAGAAGTGAAAATAATTTAAAAACACTTAAGGAAGAAAGAAATGCCGATGAGGCAGATGCTTTACATCAAATCGATACCGAAAAGCTTATTTGTCAAATTAAATCTATAAAATATGAGATTGCATCCTTCGAGGAAATCAAGAAGCTATTACATAAATTTGAAGCAGATAAATATAATACGACATTAAATTTTAAAACTGTAAATAATATCTTAGAAATTGAAAAATGTAAGGTTTTGGATACCCTAAATAAATCCATGTATGATTTAAATGTAAAAAGCTCAAAAATGGTGCTTGAAACATCAAATAAGGCTATTGATCTTAAAAACAAGGAATACGAATATAAAAATCAGTCCAAGATTAAGAGAAATAAGCTCGTATTAAATACAGAACAAAAGCTTGTCGATTATCAAATTGAAAGCTTTAATAGGGATAAGGAATTAGAGCTTGCCATTTTAAATAGAAACTACTTCTTTGAGCTTGATACCCTAGGTCATGATTACCTAGCCTCTAAATTCGAGCTAGAATTCAAAGAAATAATGATGGATTTATCCTTACTTACAGAATTAATTCAGCTCGTTCATTATATGCAAACATGCTTAATGAATATCATATATGAAAAGACATCAAATCGTCCAGAATATAAGAAAACTGTATGGGGCTTTATTAATGATGTATTAACGTTTATCTTCCAAGGATATCAAAGAATTATTTCTATATTCCACGATAACACAAATAAATTGATTCGTGAAAGAATTGAATTTGAGGAATCCTTAAAATATAAAGGCTTCTACAAAAACATTGAAGCCAATTATAAGGATGAATATGAGGATTTCTTAGACCGTAAGGAAATCTATGAAAAGCAGGCTAAGGAAGTATCTGAGGAATTAGAATCCAATAAGAGTATACTATTTGCCTTAGATAATGAATTATATATCAAGCGTAAGGCTGTAAAGAATAATCCATCCAATGCCAAAAAGGAAAGACAGGAAATCTTTGAAGCCACAAATAAATACAAGGAAATTGAAAATGAAAACATCATCCTTTCTAAGAAGCTATTAGTATTACAAAAGGAAATCAATAGAATTGATAACCAAATTGGAACGGCTAATTTAAGCTATACAAGACAGCAGGATGAAATAAAGAAAATGCAGCTTACGAATGCGCAAAGCTATTTCGAGCTTGAAAAGACATTAGAAAGACATATTTCTTCTTCTATTGTCGATATGAATACAAGATTAAAGGAGCAAGAAATTAGCGATGAGGAATTCAAGGATTCCATTAGGATTGTTCAAGAGAAAAATGAGGTATTTAATCGTTTATCTCAATCCTTCGTTGAAGGAATCTATCAAATTATGAACCGCTTCGCTAACAACGAAAAGGAAGCTATCATTAAATCTGCAAACATACTTGAGGCTGGTTATAAAACAGATTTATCTGAAATAGATAGAGATGATAAAAATGAGCGTGCAAATGCTAAGGCAACCTACCAACGCGAGGAGCAAGCAAGACAAGAAGAAATCACTGCATTCGATAGAGAAACCCAAAATACGTTAAATCAATTAAAAATTGAAATTTCCAATCATGATGCAGTAGTTAAGAAGCTTGCAGCAAGCATTCAGGAAAAGATGGATTTAGCTAATCAATGCTTCTACCAGGATTATTATGCCATTTGTGATAACCAAAAGGATATCATCAATAAGCAAAATGAGGATATTAAATCCTTAGAAAGCGAATATCAAAAGAATCGTGCAATTATCTTTGATAGATTCAAAAAGAGTAAAGCACAGCTTAAGGTTATGCTTGAGGAATATATTTCATCTAGAAATGAAATCTTACAGCATTTACCTGTAGCGGAAAAGGAAAACGAAAAGGCATTCCGTCAAGATGATGTTAAAAAGAATATCGAGCTTGATGAAAGATATGTAGAGGCTAAGGCTAAGAGTACCTCCTCAATGAAGGAAGTATTAAAAAATAAGGATTTAATTAAAGCCGCCTTTGACTCAAAGCAAACAGAAATCGAAAGAGATCATAGATTATCTCGTCAAAAGGAAAAGAGAATCCATCAAGCACAAATGCGAAGAATTTAAAAGACCTATCCAAATTAAATCGAATAGGTCTTTTTGTTATCTCTATTATTTCTTTCTTAACCAGTCTGGAAGCTTAGTCTTAGTCTGAGTTGGTGGTGGAGTAGGATTCTTTCTTCTTTCCTTTTCCTCCTGTGCTCTTCTCTTAGCCTCTTCCTTTTCCTTCTTCTTTCTTTCCTTTTCGGATAAAGGATTAGCGAATAATTCATCTCTTCTAGCTTCTTGCTCACTAGATGTATCAATAGGCTCATCAGAATCTAAGGAAATATGAACATCGCTCATATTCTCATTATTAGAAACATCAGCAAACTCCTGACGTACAGAGGCGAATCCGCCTTCTTCCTTTTTCATATGGTAACCTGTTGCAACTAGGGTAATAACTAATTCATCACCTAAGTCATTATTAATTGTAGAACCATAGAAAATATTTAAATCTGTACCTGCGAAATTTCTAATTTCGGCAATCGCATTAGAAACCTCAACTAAGGATAGGTTTTGGTCAGATGAGAAGCAGACAACAGCATCTGTTGCACCATCTAGGGTAATCTCTAGAAGTGGAGAATGGATTGCCTGTCTTGCAGCTTCGATTGCTCTATTTTCACCTCTTGCGGCACCAATACCTAAAAGGGCAGTACCTTTGTTTCTCATAACGCTTCTTACATCGGCAAAGTCGATGTTAATTAAGCCTGGTAAGGCAATAATTTCAGCAATACCCTGAACACCCTTACGTAAGATAGAATCCGCTAAACGGAAGGCTTCGATTACAGTTGTATGAACATCTACCATTTGAAGTAGCTTTTCATTAGGAATTTCAATTAATGTATCAACATATTGTCTCATTTCCTCTAAGCCTGCCATAGCATTAGACATACGAACTGGTCCTTCAAAATTGAATGGCTTTGTACATACACCAATGGTTAAGCAATTATGCTCCTTTGCAATACGGGCAATAACTGGGGCAGCACCTGTACCAGTACCTCCACCCATACCACAGGTAATAAATACCATTTCGGCATCGCCAATCATTTCATGTAGGTCATCTTCACTTTCAAGTGCAGCCTCTCTACCAACCTCTGGGTGAGCACCTGCACCCTGACCATGGGTTCTTGTTTTTCCAATTAAAATTTTATTTTCAGCACGGGAAATTTTCAAATCCTGAGCATCAGTGTTTACAGCATAAAATTGAACGCCATGCACATGATTACCAATCATGTGATCGATTGCGTTCTTTCCTGCACCACCAACTCCAATTACCTTAATCTTCGTTTGGACAGCATTGAAAGTATCGAGTTCATCAAATATCATATTCTCTCCTCCTAACTTTAAAATATGCTCATTGGTAATTTTCATTTTACCCTAAAAAAAATCTTTTTTCAATAAAACAAAAATGATTATTTTCTTTATAAGCAAAATTTTGATTTTTTATTGAATTTATAAATAAAATTTATGGATTTTTAAGGGCTAAAATAATCTATTTTATTATTTAATCGCAACAATTAAATCCGCTTGGCATGCAAGCTCTCCATTAACATATGCTTCTCCATGGGCTTTTCCAAGTCCATGACGGATTTTGCCATTCGTAACCTTCATGATTAATTTATCCTTAGGGAATACGCTTCTTCTCCATTTGACATTATCCGCACCAACGAAAAAGCAATTCTTTCCTTTATATTCCTCCAAGGACAAAATATAGCATGCACCTACTTGTGCAATGGCCTCAAGAATTAAAACTCCTGGAACGATAGGGAAGCTTGGGAAATGTCCTTTGAAGAATTCCTCATCTCCACTAAATTCCTTAAATCCTTCAATTATGATATTTTCCTCTTCCTCTTTTATATTTGTGATTCCATCAACCAATAGCATTGGCTCTCTATGGGGAATAATTCTTTTAATATCTTCCTTTGTATATATCATATTACCACACAAAGAAAAGCCCTCATACAAGGGCTTAATCCTCTTCCTCTTCTTCTTTATATGCTGCAATTTCCTCTTCTGTAGCATCTCTTACCTCAATCTTAGCCATAGTAATTCTATGATCTAAAACCTCAGCTACGCTAATTTTAAGCATTTTGAAATAATCCTTATATTCATTCGTTTCCTCATCCTCTGAAGTATAAACACTTAAATACTCAAAGGAAAAGCCAACCTCAGGTAAATCCTCAGCCTTTTCAAAAAGCCAAGAGGAAAGCTTTGCAGGAGCATCTAGAGGTACTCCACCAATGCCCATCTTTTCAAAGGCATCATCGACAAACATATCTGCATCAATTAGGTAAGAGCCATCCTCCAACTTTTCGAATTTTAAATCGTCCTCACCTAAGATATCATGCTCATCGTAGATTTCACCAAATAATTCCTCCATTGCATCCTCTAGGGTTACTAAGCCAATAACCTCACCATATTCACCAATGACCATGGCAAGATGCGTTTTGGATTCCTGGAATTCCTGAATTAATGCATCTACCTTCATAGTAGCCGCAACAAATTTTACAGGTCGAATTAATCTTTTCCAGTTTAATTTTGGATTTTTAATTAATGCTGGGAAGAAATCACGAACATGTAAAACACCAATCATATGATCCTTATCCTTTTTATAAACAGGGATTCTAGAATATGCATTATCCATCATGAAGGCTTTAACCTCCTCAAGTGGAGCTAATACATCTAAAACCTCCATTTTAACTCTAGGGGTCATAATATCTTTAACGCTACGATCGTTTAAATCTAGCGTCTTACGCATTAAGTCTGCTTCATCGTGCTCAATTGCACCAGTATCCTCCATCTGGTCAATCGCAACCTCAAGCTCATCCTCCTGCATCGTTTCTTGTGCTTCCTCTTGCTTCATTGTAATCAGTTTTTGAATACCAACAAAGAAAATTACAAGTGGCCAAAGAATAATCGATAATACATAAATTACCCAGGCAACACGAATCGATATAGCTTCAGGATTTCTCTTTGCAAGCATCTTTGGAACAATTTCACCAAAGATTAATAATATTACAGTAACAGAGAATGTAGAAATTAAGCTTACCCAATCCTGGTTTTGAATTAAATACCCAAACCATAATACAGCAAGTGTAGATAATGCTACATTAACTAAATTATTACCAATTAATAAAGTGATTAAGGTTCTATCGAAGGAATCATATAGCTGTAATGCCTTTTTCGCACCATGCTTTCTATCCTCGATTGCAACTCTAAGCTTTACATCATTTGCAGAGGAAAATGCTGTTTCACTCATAGAAAAGAATGCACTGAGCATAACTAATATAATCATTATGACTAAAACAATATAAAATTTCACATTTACCTCTAAGAACATCGCGAGTCCCGCGACGGGTACCTCTAATACGTTTTTCAAATCTCTTCACTCCTATAATTAAGCTCTACTAGAATATTTTCCAGTATCTGTGCTAATAATAATATCCTCACCAGATTCAATAAATAGAGGAACCTTGATTGTCATACCTGTCTCTAAAACAGCATCCTTCATTTGATTTGAGGAAGCACTACCCTTAGATGCAGGATCGCATTCAACAACCTTTAATGTAACCTTATCTGGTAATAAAATACCAATAATTTCATTACCATATTTTTCAATATTTACATTCTGGTTTTCTCTTAAGAACTGCTTTTCGTATTCTACTAAAGCATATGGCAATTCAATTTGCTCATAGGTTTCATTATCCATAAATACTAAGGATTGACCATCATCATATAAATATTGCATTTCAACCTTATCGATAACTGCCTTTTCTACCTTTTCTGCAGCATTAAATGTATAATCAATAACTGCTCCAGTTCTTAAATTTCTTAATTTTGTTCTTACGAATGCTCCACCCTTACCAGGCTTAACATGCATAAATTCCATAATCTTATAAATGTTACCATCATAAAGAATAGTCATACCATTCTTAAAATCATTACTTGATACCATATTGGTCCTCCAAATTACTTCATAATAATATGATTCTATCACATTATTGCTTATTTTTCAAATACATTACTGCATCAACATAGGACATATGAAGCCCACCGCTAAAGGTTTTATCGCATACATCACGTACATAGTTGATTCTTCTAAAATCTTCTCTTTCATCTACATGAGATAGATGAACCTCAATTTTTACACCTGTAAACATTTCTAAGGCATCATGAATTGCAACACTTGTATGAGTATATGCTGCAGGGTTAATGATAATGGCATCATATTGATTCAATACAGCCTCTTGGATTTTCGTTACCAAATCTCCTTCATAGTTGGATTGGTAAAATATAAAATCAAAAAGAGGAGCACAATCCTTCATAAGATTATTTATCTCATCTAAGGTTTTTGTGCCATAATGCTCCTTAGGTCTTTTACCTAGCATATTTAAATTTGGGCCATTTAAAACTAATACCTTCATTTTAATGCCTCCATTATTTTATCTATAGCTTGATTCATATCTATATTTTCAACAGTTAAATCAGAGAAATATTCATATAATGGAATTCTTTCCTCCAAAATAGATCTTACACTTCTCGTTTTTAATAGTGGTCTTGTATCATCAAAGGCTAATCTTTCCTCTAATATTTCTACAGGTACAGATAAATAAATACATTTACCATCCATAAGCTTTTTATGCTTTTTATTCTTAATGACTCCACCACCTGTAGCGATTATGACATCATCTATTTCTAAGAATTCCTTTAATGTATTTGTTTCAAAGGCTCTAAACCACTCTTCCCCATAATCTCTAAAGATTTCATCTATGAATTTACAGCATTTTTCTTCAATATAATGATCCATATCTATAAATTTATAGCCTAATCTATTCGCAAGCTCCTTGCCTAGGGTTGATTTACCAGAGCCCATCATTCCAATTAAATATATTCTCATTTTAACCACCCATCAACATCTTTAATAATTTGATTGATTGTATTCTCTATATTATCTAAATCAACAGTATAAAAATGGCTATCCATTTGATGACGGAACCAGGTTTCCTGTCTTTTAGCAAGATGCCTTGTATTCTTTTTAATCTCTTCGATAGCACTTTCTAGTGTTATATCATGATCAAAATAAGGAACAAGCTCCTGATATCCTATAGCATGAGGATATATTCCATCATCGTATAGAGCCTTAACCTCATCGATTAATCCATCGGATACCATCATATCGACTCTCTTGTTGATTCTTTCATATAATACCTCTCTATCTAAAGATAGATATACAATAAAATAATCATATAATGCTTCATTTTTATGATTAAAGCTATGAATAGATAAATCTAATTCCTCTTTAACCTCTAAGGCTCTCAATACTCTTTTTCTATTGTTTGGGTGAAGCTTTTCCCTATCGATATTAGGATCCTTTTTTAAAAGTAAATCATATAATTCCTGATTCGATAGATTTTCATATTTTTTACCATAATCTAAATCTCTCGCGGGAGCATTGAATTCATAATTAAATAAGGCCGCTTGAATATATAAGCCTGTACCACCACAAATCAAAGTAAAATCATTTTGATCTAATATTTTTCTTGCTTCCCTTTGGAAGTCACAAGCACTATAGGATTCCTTAGGATCCTTTATATCGATTAAATGGTGGCATACGCCATCCATTTCCTTCTTCGTTGGCTTTGCAGAGCCAATATCTAATCTTTTATATATAGCTACAGAATCTCCAGAAATAATATCAATTCCATAATGCTTAGCTAAGGAAATAGATATTTTCGTTTTTCCTACTGCCGTAGGTCCTACAACAACTAATACCTTCTTCATTATTTTTGAATCCTTTCGAACATTTCCTCAAGCTCATTGACAGAAAAATGAATGATAGTAGGTCTTCCATGAGGGCAGGTATATGGATTTTTACATTCACTTAGATGAGCTAATAAATAATCTACCTCATCTCTAGATATTTGATGATTCGCCTTAATGCTTGCTTTACAAGCAATCATTTTAGCAATATGGTCTCTAAAATAAATGACATCTACCTTATTTCCTTCAATCATCTTAGATAAAATATCATAAATGATATCCTCTAAATGATCTATCTTTGCCCAAAGAGGGACCATTCTTATACTATAATCAAGCTCACCAATAGCTTCTAATGTAAAGCCTATTTTTTTAAATTCATCTAAATTATTTTCAACAAATATAGCCTCACTCTTCGTGAAGGATACGGATATTGGAATTAATAATTCCTGTGTAGGCTGTGGCTTACCTAAAATCTCATAATATTTTTCATAATTGATTCTTTCTGCCGCAGCATGCTGATCCATCAAATACATTCCAGAGGAATTTTGGAAGATTAAATAGGTACCAAAGATAGAGCCAACATATTCCATATGTGGAAGTCTTTCTATCTTTGTCTCTATCTTTTCTTCTTCCTTTACTATAGGATCATTATATAGAATAGGCTCTTCCTTTAAGGCTGCTTCCATACTAGGGGCTATAGGCTTAGAATCGATTTCTCTTTTCACTAGAGGAATTTGGGTGAAGGAATCTCTTATATCCGTATCCCCTAAGGAATCATTAGAAT
>JAFPIE010000033.1 GCA_017388605.1 Acholeplasmatales bacterium
TTACCATCAATTGGATATATACCTTCGATAATTTATCCTGGATCGATTGGAGATATAGGATGCTAAAGGAGAAGTCTCGTGGATTTTATCCTGTTATTAATTTCTTAGGAATTCATTTATTTCCTACATTAGTAGTTTATATGTGTATATTACCTTTAGCCTTTGTATTCCATTATGATGTTACCTTTAATGCAGGAGTAGTAATCTTCTTTGTTTTAGCAATATGCTCATTTTCCATGCAGGGTATTGCAGATTTAGAGATGCATAAATTTAGAAAGAATAAGAATTCTGTATTTATAAGAAATGGATTATGGAAATATTCAAGACACCCAAATTATTTGGGTGAGATTTTAATGTGGTGGAGTATTGCATGGCTATCCATATTCGCACTTGAGGAGAATTATTGGCTAATGGCTGGTGCGTTTATTAATACCTTAATGTTCTTGTTTATCTCTATTCCCATGGCAGAGAATCATCAAAGAGAAAGAAAGGAAGGCTTTGATGAATATAAAAGCCAAACAAGAATGCTTCTACCTATATATAAAAGACAAAAGTGATGCAAATCACTTTTTTGTTTTTAAAAATAGATAATAATAGTACAAAAGAAGTAAAAATGACTATTAAAAGAGCCGGGAAACGTTTACATAGTTTATATGGAAACGCTTTCTAAAATAGCGTTTTCATTAAAATAAATAAGTAAATTTTCGAAAACCCCTAAAATAATAATATGTTTTCTTGTTATTCATTCTAAAAGTATGCAATTTAGGGCTTTTTTGTTGTTTTTTGAGGGGGATTTTTTGGCTTGCGAAAAAATTAAAAGAGTTTAATTTCAAAAAAATGAATTTTTTTCGAAGTTATTCGGAGAATTTGAGATTTTTTTCGTTAATGATATACTTAATAATGTAGTTATTCGGTTTTTATATTTATATAAATATAGGAGGAAAAAGTAACCATGTATAAGGCGAAGAGTTTCATTCTAAAGACAGTTATTGGTGCAATGGGCTTTGCAGGAATTGCTATATGCGCTATAGCATGTATTCCTGGTAGCTTTGATAGTACTAAAAAAGAAGAGCAAAATGTACTAGATGGTACTGTAAATCGGGATACATCTATCTTTGCAGATCACGTTCAAGATGGACAAATTTTACAATGCTTTTGCTGGAGCTATAATGAGATAATGGAGTATTTACCTAAAATCGCCAAGCAAGGCTTTACAGCAATTCAAACTTCACCTGTACAGGTATGCAAGGAAGGAACTACTGGTGGGAAAACAGCTAAGGGCTCTTGGTGGGCATATTATCAGCCTGCTGCCTTCACAATAGATGATACTGGGGATAATGCACTTGGTACACCAGAGGAATTCAAGGCGATGTGTGATATGGCACATTCCTATGGTGTTAAGGTTTTAGTCGATGTTGTCGCAAACCATTTGGGTAACCAGTGGGTTGCAGATTCTTTGTGCGAAAGAGCGTATTACTACGAATGGGAAATCGCTGGTATGCAAGCACCTGTAGAAGATGGTGGTTATATTCCATACACTGGTGAGGTTTGGGCTTATGGTGGAGGTACGACTACTCCTGGTAGCGCAAATGCTTCAACCACTAAGGTAATTGATACATATTATTATAAGGATTCCTTAAAATTCCATCCTTATTTAGTTCAAGATAATGATGAGCCAGGTAATGTTACACAGGGTAACATTGGAATGATGGATCTAGATACATCAGATCCTGTTGTTCAGGATGCAGTTGCGGATTATTTAGAGGAATTAATTGATTATGGTGTTGATGGATTTAGATTTGATGCAGCTAAGCATATTGAAACCCAGTGGGATTCTATTTCCTCAACCTTCTGGCCTACCGTTATGGAAAGAGCCTATGCAAAGGGCGCTTCTTGCCAAAGAGAAATTTATGCATATGGTGAAATCCTAAACCGACCAGGAATTGGTAGAAGCTTATCTTGGTATACCAATAATGGTGTAGCTATTACCGATTCAGGTATGGGCCATAATATCGTTGAAAATGGCGGTGTTGGTCATGGCTCCTTCAATGGTGCTGATGGTAATAATTATGAGGATTATAAGAAGAACATGGTAACATGGGCTGAATCTCATGATAATTATATGGGTACACAGGATACCCATAATAAGAGCGAAGCTATTATTAATAAGGCTTATGCAATATTATCCTCAAGACGTGATTTTGCAACCCTTTATTGTGCAAGATTCGAGGATTATGAAAAATCTATTTTAGGCGATGTTGCCTGCTTAAATGGTTGGTCCTATCCTGAGGTTGGGGCAGTAAATAAATTCCATAATTTCTTTGCGAAGGCAAATGCGGATGAAAATTGCTATCAGGATAATGGCTATACAGTTACAGAAAGATTTGTTGATTCTTATTCTTTAAATAATGGAGTAGTTTTAGTTGGAAATAGCGGTGACGCAAGTGTTGCTGCAGCTCATCTTGCAGATGGAGTATATGTAGATCAGGTAACTGGTAATACATTTACTGCATCGAATGGTAAAATTTCAGGTGTTGTTGGTGAATCTGGTATTGCAGTAATTTATAATCAAAAGGAAAGTACTGCACCATCCATTCATGCAAGTATGGAATCTCAAACCATTTATACGGATACCTTAGATGTTACCTATACATTTAAAAATGCAGTTTCTGCAGTAGTAAAGGTTGGTTCTGATAATGTCAGTGCTACATCAGAATATGCTAAGGTTTCCTTATCTGGAATTGAAGAAGGACAAACCGTATCTATCGTCATTACGGTTTTAGGTAAGGATGGTTCTGAATTAGTAA
>JAFPIE010000002.1 GCA_017388605.1 Acholeplasmatales bacterium
ATCCTCAAGTGCTTCTACCTGTGTTTTGACATTTTGATCTAGGTAATAATAAAGGAAGGTATCTAGATTTCTCTTTGCTGCAATTTTGCTATCTAATTGTCTTACAGAGCCTGCAGCTGCATTTCTACAGTTTGCAAATAGCTCCTCTTCATTTTCTTCTCTTTCTAAATTAAGAGCAATAAAGGATGCCTTTGGCATGAAGATTTCACCACGAACCTCTGTTGTAAGTGGTGTTTTTAATTTTAGTGGTACAGATTTAATTGTTTTTACATTATGGGTAATATCCTCACCTACTGTACCATTACCTCTAGTTGCACCCTGAACGAATATTCCATTTTCATATTTTAATGAAACGGATAATCCATCAATTTTAAGCTCAACACAATAGGTTGCGTCGCTTGCAACGCTTTTGACTCTTTTATCAAAATCTCTTAGCTCATCAAAGGAAAATGCATCCGCTAAGGACATCATTTTAACAGAATGTGTAACCTTCTTAAATTTAGATAATACCTCTCCACCAATTCTTTGTGTTGGCGAATCTATAGTTTTTAAGCTTGGGTTTTCTTCCTCTAAATGAATTAATTCATCCATTAGCCTATCATATTCATAATCCTCCATAATAGGATTATCGTTTACATAATAAGCGATAGATGCTTCATTTAGTTTTTCCTTTAGTTCATTTATTCTTTCTTTAACATCCATACAAGCTTCCCCCTTGATAACGTAATTTATTATAGCATAGGAACTCTCTTTTTTCTATGAAAAAAGCCATTCATTTGAATGACTTTTATTCTAGGGTTGTTGGTTGCTCATATCTATATACAAAATATATCGTTTGTCCCTTAATTTCTCTAATTGTTTGCGTAGCTGCTGATTGATTTAATGGGTGCTTATAAGGAATTGTTGGTGCCTCATAGGTTAGATAATATCCATTTTTTCCATAATAAACATTAATCATTCGATAAAACTCTGTAGCATCATCGGAATAGGTAATACTAAAATAGAAGGGAACCTCCCCATTTAAATGAGATATAACCCTATCTGTAGAATAAGCATCTACATAATATTCTACATTTAATTCTACACGAATCTTTTCTAATTCCTCAAGAGTCTTGTAATATTTATTCTCCTCTGCTACAGTCTTATCTAAGGTTAACCATATTCCTAAGTAGCTATCTATTTCCTTTTTACAGGAGGTTAGAAATAAAAGTGGAAATATCATGAATATAGATAACACAATGCATAAATATTTTTTCATGCTACAGCTTCCTTCTTATCTTCTTCTACAGAAGATATTTTTTTCTTGTTTCTTTTCTTTCTTGGCATCTTCTTATATGGTTCTTTTCTTTTCGATGCAACATAAGATTCTGCCGCAAGATTATAATTTATGAACGTTAGAATAATAATTGGCAAGGATAGTGCTAAGCTTATTACCTTTATTGGAAGTAAGAAGAATAATGCAATAATAATTACTGCAAAAATTAGCAAGATAAAATAAGAGGCTAATAGGCTTAATATCGTTTTAGGATTTACTATATCCTTAAATTTCATATCGGCATCCTTATGACATATATAAGCCTCTGTAATAGATATAAATCCATAGAGGAGTGCTGTAATAATAGAGGTTATAAAGACGGATGCTGCCCAAAGGGCTAAAAGACTTACTATACCGGCTAAAATAATGGTTGTAAATACTAAATCAATTAAAACATTTAATATTGTTTTCCAAATGCTTCTAGGGCAATTCTTTTTTCTTAGGAAAGCTGCAGTAAATAGATAAGAGAATAAAAGCCCAACCACAATCGCAATCGGGAATACACTCATACCACCAACAATCGCATTGGCGGTATCCTTAATATTACCACTCATTGCTTGTGCGTAAACGGACCCTTCGGCCTCCGCAATAAATTCTTCAATTACTTGACTTAGCCATCCCTCAAATAGAATCATTTTAATTGCCTGCCATGGCGTTGACCAAGGTAGGCTTTTTGCCGCATCAAAGATATGATTGATCATATCCTCTATCGTATAGGATAGATTACCAAGCTCATTTGCCAAGGAGGAATTCATTTCCTCCATTGCACCCTTAGATACAATGATGAAATAAATGATTGCGGGCACTAAGGCTAAAGAAATAATTACAAGGGGAATCCATGCCCATTTTAAGCTTAATAAATATGATTTTAATGTATATTTAATCAAATGAGCCACCACCTTCTAATAAAAACATTATATCATGAAATATTTTGTTTTTTAAGAAACAATTTCGAAAAGAAAAAGAATATGGGAAATTCCATATTCTAATCTCTATATTTTTCTTATGGATGGGTGATTACCATTTAATACCTTTACTCCATATGGAGCCTTAAAGGCTACGGTAATCAAAGAACCCGATACCTGTACTACTAAGCCATCTCCAAAGGCCTTATGATTAATTTTATCTCCTATTTTATAGGAAATATCAGATACTACCTCTTCCTTCTTTTTTTCTTCCTTTTTATAGGTGAAGGAGGCAAAGGTAGTAGATTCTCCAAGATTTACCCTAGTCTTTGGCTTAGAGCCTCTTAAATTCTCATATAGCTTAGAATCCATTTCGCTAATAAAGCGAGAGGGTACCATATATTCTGTTTTACCAAATCTCATTCTATTTTCAGCATTTGTAAGATATAGCTCATTCTTAGCTCTGGTTATGCCGACATAGCAAATTCTTCTTTCCTCTTCTAAATCCTCATTGGAGGAAATATTAATTCCTGGGAAGATTTCTTCTTCCATAGCTACCATAAATACAGTATCAAATTCTAGTCCCTTAGCCTGATGGAAGGTTGTAAGACGAACAGATTCATCAGATTTTATATCATCATGCTCACTTCTTAAGGATAAATCAAATAATAAATTCTCAAGCATTTCAAAGTGCGTTAAGCCTAAATCCTCATATTCCTCCTCTGTTTCCTTTAGTACAGAGGAAAATTCTTGAATATTATCTAACCTATCCTGATAGGAATCCATATCCTTTCTGATTTCATCATCATAACCTGTTTTATCATAGATTTCCTTTAATATTCCTGGCAAGGATAAATCCTCTATTTTATCCCTTATCTCATCTAGAGTAGATTTAAATTGTCTTAAATTGTCTGCGGCAATGCCATTACCGGAATAATGATCTATTGCATCATATAGGGGTAATGTTTTTTCATATGCCTTTATTTTAAGATTTTCTAATATCTTTTTTCCTATTTTTCTTTTAGGTACATTAACTACTCTATCAAAGGAAAAATCATCATCTGGATGAATTAATAATCTTAAATATGCACTCATATCTTTTATTTCCGCTCTAGAAAAGAAGGATAATCCTCCATAAATGGTATAAGGAATCTTGTTTTTAACAAGCTGATCCTCAAAGCTTCTAGAAATAGAATTTGCACGATACATAATTGCAAAATCAGAATATTCTTTTCCTTTTCTTATGCCCTCTAATATTTTATTGATGACAAAGATGGTTTCATCATAGGAGCTTGTAGCTCTATAATATTTTGGAAGTGGACCAACCTTTTTATTTGAGAACATAATCTTTTTAATTTGATTTGGATTCTTTAAAATTATATTGTTAGCCAAATCAAGAATTTGTGTCGTAGATCTATAATTTTCTTCAAGTAATATTAATGTATAATCCTTGTATTCCGTTTGGAATTTCATTATATTTTCAATCTTAGCTCCTCTAAAGGAATAAATGGATTGGAAATCATCACCAACGACAAATATATTTCTATTCCTTCTTGCAAGCAAGGTCATCAAATCATATTGCATGGCATTTGTATCTTGGAATTCATCGACTAATACATAGTCAAATTGATTTTGATATTTTTCTAAGATATTAGGATTCTTATGAAATAACTCTATAGTTTTAATGATTAAATCATCAAAATCTAATAAGTTTTCCTCCTTACATCTTTCTTCATATTTTTGATTTACAATGGTAAATATGTTTAAAAGACGTGGATCTCTTATACTATAATTTTTAAAATTCTTACTTTTAGATATTAATTCTCTTATAACCTTGGGCTTATAATCCGTATCAAAATCTAAATCCTCTATAATCTTCTTAACAATCTTTAAGGAATCATCCTCATCTAATATGTTAAATTTTTTATTATAGGGTGGCATAGCATCAATTTCCATTCTTAAAAGCCTTGCGCAAAAGGAATGGAAGGTAGATACCCACATATAATCGGTATTAATGTCAAGCATATCAGCAACTCTCTTTTTCATTTCAAGAGCGGCCTTGTTCGTAAATGTTACCGCAAGAATCTTAGAGGGTATTACCTTTAATTCTTTTATGATATATGAAATTCTAGTGGTTAATACCTTTGTTTTTCCACTACCCGCACCTGCCATTACCATAACTGGTCCTTCCGTTGTTGTAACAGCTAGCCTTTGGGCTGGATTAAGATTCGTTAGTAAATCCATAAATTACTCCTGCTTTTCTAAAAATTCCTCATATGTTGTTACTCTATCAATAAAGCTTCCATCCTTGTTGATAGAGATAATACGATTACAAACTGTTTCTAAAAGCTCTGCATCATGACTTGAGAATAAAATATTTCCCTTATAATTTAGCATACCCTCATTTAGTGCTGTAATCGATTCTAGGTCTAGGTGGTTTGTTGGATCCTCTAATACTAATACATTAGGGCATTCAAGCATTAGCTTTGCCATCATGCATCTTACCTTTTCTCCACCGGATAAAACATTACATTTCTTTAATGCTTCGTCGCCACTAAATAGCATTCTACCAAGCCAGCCTCTAATGAAGGATTCCGTTTGATCCTCCTTAGAATATTGTCTAAGCCAATCAATCATATTTAAATCCTTATCAAAATATTCCTTATTATCCTGTGGTAGATATCCTACATTTGTTGTAATACCCCATTTAAATTTTCCTGTGTAATCTGTATCCTTGCCAGCTAAAATATTAAATAGAGTTTGAATTTGATGTGTATTTTCAGCTAAAATACCTATTTTATCATTCTTATTCACCGTGAAGGTTAAATCCTTAAATACACCTGGCTTAGTAAGCTTTTCTACAATTAGAATATCATTACCAACCTCTCTATTTTGCTTAAATCCAATATATGGATATCTTCTTGAGGATGGTTCAATATCATCAAGTGTAATCTTTTCTAATAGCTTCTTTCTAGATGTTGCCTGACGGCTTTTCGATTTATTTGCACTAAATCTTGCGATGAATTCCTGCAATTCCTTAGCCTTTTGTTCGTTCTTCTTATTTAAATCCTTAGCCTGCTGCAAAGCGAGCTGGCTTGATTCATACCAGAATTCATAATTACCTACATAAAGCTTGATTTTACCAAAATCAACATCACAAATATGTGTACATACATTATTTAAGAAATGGCGGTCATGAGAAACGATTAGTACTGTGTTTTCAAAATTAAGTAAGAAATTCTCAAGCCATCTTGTAGATTTATAATCTAGGTTATTGGTAGGCTCATCTAAAAGTAGGATATCTGGGTTTCCGAATAATGCTTGAGCAAGCAATACCTTAATTTTAACCTTCGCATCTAATTCACCCATTAGCTTGTAGTAGCAATCTGCATCTACACCTAAGCCTGCAAGTAGGGTTTCTGCATCACTTTCTGCCTCCCAACCACCAAGCTCTGCAAATTCACCCTCAAGCTCTGAGGCTCTAATACCATCCTCATCACTGAAGTCCTCCTTTGCGTATAGGGCATCCTTTTCCTTTTGGATTTCCATTAATCTTTTATGGCCTAATAATACGGTTTGAATTGCTGTTTCATCATTATAGGCATTCTGGTCCTGCTTTAAAATGGACATTCTTTCATTCTTATCCATTAAAACCTCACCAGTTGTAGATTCTATATCTCCACTTAATAGCTTTAAAAATGTAGATTTACCAGCACCATTCGCACCAATAATTCCATAACAATTTCCTTTACTAAAGGTAATATTAACATCCTTAAATAAAACTCTAGATCCATATTGTAATCCTAGGTTTACTGTCTTTAACATAATATATCTCCTCCAAAAAATATATTTCTAAACGTAAAATTAAGGGCTGTAGAAACAGTCCTTAATTTATTTTTTATAGCTTAAATGAACTCTTTAATCCGCATGTACGGTTGAATACAAGCTTATCCTTAGTTGAGTCCTTATCTGTACAATAATATCCATTACGGATGAACTGGTAATGATCAAGTGGCTTAGTATCCTCTAAGGATTTTTCTACAAAGCCCTCAAATACATGGATAGAATCTGGATTTAATCTTTCCATGAAATCTAAATCCTTATTCTCCTCTGTTTCATCTAGCATTAATGGCTCAAATAGACGGAATTCTGCAGGAATTGCAGTAGCTGCATCTACATAATGAATATTACCATTTGGCTTTCTACCATCGAATTCACCGCTCTTTGTTTCAGGATCATAGGTTGCATGAATTACAGTAATATTACCATTTTCATCCTTCTCTACAGAATTTGCAGTAATGAAGTATGCCTTCATTAATCTTACCTCAACACCTAAAGCAAGTCTCTTCCACTTCTTATTAGGCTTTTCCTCAATGAAGTCCTCTCTTTCGATATAAACCTCATGAGAGAAGGAAATCTTTCTTGAGCCTAATTCCTCATTTTCCTGATTGTTTGGCGCATCAAGCCATTCAATCTTACCCTCTGGGTAGTTATCAATAATAACCTTTACTGGGTTAATAACTGCATTAGGTCTTGTAGCCTTTAATCTTAAATCACTTCTTAATTCCTCATCTAGCTGATCTGCCTCAACCGTAGAATTCACTCTAGATAAGCCAGTACCTAGGATGAAGTTTCTAATAGAATCCGGAGTAAATCCCTTTCTTCTTAAGCCACATAATGTTGGCATACGTGGATCATCATAGCCAGATACCTTACCTGCATCTACAAGTGCACGTAAATATCTTTTTGACATGATGGTATTCGTAATATTTAATCTACCAAATTCATACTGATGTGGCTTCTTTTCAATTCCACAATTATCTACAACCCAATCGTATAATACTCTATGGTTATCATATTCAAGTGAGCATAGAGAATGGGTAATTCCTTCGAAGGAATCCTGTAGTGGGTGTGCAAAATCATACATTGGGAAAATGCACCATTTTGTGCCCTGTCTATGATGGTTAATATGTAGAATTCTATACATTACTGGGTCTCTCATGTTGATATTAGGGCTTGCCATATCAATCTTAGCTCTTAGAGTCTTTTCACCATCAGCATATTTGCCTTCCTTCATTTCCTCAAAAAGCTTTAAATTCTCTTCTACACTTCTATCTCTATATGGAGAATTCTTACCTGGCTCATTTAATGTACCACGGTATTTAGAAATTTCTTCCTGAGATAGGTCATCTACATAAGCAAGACCTCTTTTAATTAAGTCGATGGCTTTTAGATAGGTAGCCTCAAAATAATCAGAGCCATAGAAAATATTTGCAGGCTTATAGCCTAACCAAGCTAAATCCTCAATAATACCTTCTACGAATTCCTTATCCTCCTTTGCAGGATTTGTATCATCAAATCTTAAATTTGTTTTTCCATTAAATGCCTTTGCAAGCTCAAAATTTGTAATGATTGCTCTTGCATGACCAATATGTAGGTAAGCATTAGGCTCTGGTGGGAATCTTGTGATAATTTCATCAACCTTACCAGAATCTAGGTCATTCTGCATTATTGTTTTAATAAAGTTATTAATTTCTGCCATAACTTTCACCTCTAAAAAAATTATAGATACATTATACTACAAATGAATTAAAATCTCTATACATTACAAACATTTACTTTAGTAAATCTCTTTTATTCTCTATATTTTTTGAAAGCCTTGTAAAAAGTTTCCATTGGCCTTAAAACCAATTTGAGGATTTCCTATCAATCGCTATAGCAAGGAGGAAAAAATTGAAAAAATAAGTGTTAAATTCATTGCTGAATCTGCTATTATTGCGGCACTCTATGTTGTAGCGACATGGCTTTTAGCCCCCATTTCCTATGGGCCAATTCAATTTAGAATATCGGAAGTCTTAATGCTTTTAGTAGTATTAAACCCTAAATTTTCCTTCGCACTCATTTTAGGCTGCTTCATATCGAATA
>JAFPIE010000034.1 GCA_017388605.1 Acholeplasmatales bacterium
GATTAGATGTACTGAGAATGGCAAGCTTATGGAATACTATGTAATCCATGTAAATGGCTTAGGCGAGGATAAGGATCATGTTGTTGATTTAAGCGGTTATTCCTTATATCTAGATACTTTAAATACTGGCGTTGAATTATCTGATAGCTATCAGGTACAGCATTATCAAACTATTGTTGCATACCGTGAGGCTGACCTTTCTCAGGCTGATATTTCAACTGAGCAGGCTAAGGCTGGTGCAGTAGTTACAGATACATTCAATAAGGCTAAGGAGAAGAATTCATCTGCAACATTCTTTGTTGGTCAAACTAAGATTGAATTCAACAATGCAGCTGTAGGCGAAATCGCTGGTAAGGATGTTAAGCTTTATGTAAATAAGACTACTCCAAATGTTGATGGTGCAGCTTACGTTCTAGAGCTTGAGCTTGAGGGTGCTACATTCTCTACAGGTGAAGCAAAGGTATCCTTCAAGTATGATGTACCAGAAGGACAGAGCGTTAAGGTATACTACATCAATGAAAATGGTGCAAAGGTAGATGTAAATGCTACATATGAAAATGGCAAGATTACATTTACTACAACTCACTTCAGTACTTATGCAGTATTCCTTGAGGCTTCACCTCAGGGTGGATTACCTGCAGGCGCAATCGTTGCAATCATTATTGGTTCTATTACATTATTAGCTGTTGCAGGCTTCTGTGTATACTATTTCTTACTACGTAAGAGAAGCGCATAAAATTTAATGAACTCGATTAGGCTCTATCGCAAGATGGAGCTTTTTCTTTTTTAATACCCAACATACCAACCAAATAATTTATGGATGCCAAATAGTACTGTTTTCTTTAAATTTAATAACTTTTATTGTATAATAAAACCTGATATGGAGTGATATTTATGAATCTAAAGAATTTTATTACCTTTGAGGGTGGAGAATGTAGCGGAAAGACTACAGTAATTAATTCGATAAAGGCTTTATTTGATGAATTAGGAATTGAGTATATTTCTACAAGAGAGCCCGGCGGAATTAAGATTGCAGAGCAAATTAGAAATATTATTTTAGATATTAATAATAAAGAAATGACATCGGAAACAGAAACCTTACTTTATGCTGCCGCAAGAATGCAGCATTTATCTGAAAGAGTAATACCAGCCCTAAATGAAGGTAAGATTGTCCTATGCGATAGATTCTTAGATTCAAGCCTTGCTTATCAGGGCTATGCTAGAGGCATTGGTATGGATAATGTTTTAAAGGCCAATAGCTTTGCTTTAGATAAATTACCTGATTTAACTATCTTTATTGATGTAACACCAGATGTTGCACTTAAAAGATTATCGGGAAGAGACAAGCAGGATCGATTAGATTTAGAGGAAATGGATTTCCATAAAAGAGTTTATGAGGGATATCATAAGGTAATGGAAATGTATCCAGATAGAGTTGTAAGAATTGATGGAAATAAGTCCTTAGAGGAAGTTACAAAGGATTGTATAAATAAGGTTTTAGATTATCTAAAATTAAAGGTGTAATATGAATGTTAAAAGAGCAGTAGAAAATCAAATGGGTATCTTTAATATGTTAAAAATGGCCAAAAGCCAAAACCGTATGTCCCATGCATATTTATTTTATGGTGAGGAAGGTACGGGCAAAAAGGAAATGGCATATGCCTTAGCCTGTCTTTTGTACTGCCCTAATGGAGGAGATTTAACCTGTCCTGTATGTAAGACTATATTAGATAATAATCACATGAATGTAGATTATATTGGTATAGAACAAAATAAAAGTAAAATCTCCAAAGAGCAAATTACCAATTTGCAGGATGAATTTTCTAAAACAAGCCTAGTTGAGGGTACAAGAATCTATATTATTGATGGCATAGATACTGCAACAAGCCAAGCCCAAAATAGCTTACTTAAGTTCATTGAGGAGCCAATCAATCAAACACCTACAGTAGGTATCTTTTTAGCAAAGGAATTACCAAATGTAGTCAATACCATTCAATCGAGATGTATTTTAGAGCATTTCCCATCCATTCCAAAGGAAAAGGAAATTAAAATATTAGAGGATGAGGGGCTATCTAGTATAGATGCAAGGCTTGCATCAATACTTACGAATGATATTGATGAGGCCTTAGGTTTGGTACTTAATATTGATAAGGATTTAAATGAAGAGCTAATGAAGGATAATTCCTATATCTTTTTAAATGAGTCCAATCATGATAAGGCAGAGGCAAATTTAAAAATTGAGGCTGAAAAGCTTCTAAAGCCATCTAAGGATTATCATGCAGTAAAGGAAATCTTCTTAGAAATGCTAAAGCTTAAAAATGAAAAAATGGCTGTTATGTTTTTTACAAAATATGTCAATGTATTCCAAGAAGCTGTAAGAACGAATATATTACTAAGCTTTACGATTACATTTTTAGAGGATGTTTTATTCCATAAGGAAAATCCTATTTTATCTCCTCTTAAGGAAGATATTATAGAATATTCTAAGAAGTATGGGAAAAAGGTAGAGGATACCTTAGAGGAATGCTTGATTCTATCCAAAAATTTAAGCTACAACGTTTTGCCAAAAAATATATTTCATTCTCTATTATTAAAATTCATTTAATTTGAAATATTTTGGTAAAATAATATATAATGATATTAAAGGTTTATGGTGATTGTATGAAAGTAACCAAGGTACAATTTAAGCCTCTTGGTAAAAGATATTTCTTTGGTATTTCCGATTTGGATTTAAAGGATAAAACTCCAGTAGTAGTAAATACAATACGTGGTATTGAAATGGGCTACTGTGTAGGAGACCCCTTTGAATTAGATCCAAATGAAGAAATTCCAGAGCTAAAGGATGTTGTAAGAATTGCAACAGAAGAGGATTTAAAAAATTATAATAGAAATAAAGACCTAGAGCCTGAGGTCGTTTTAAGAACTAAGGAATTTGCAAAAAAGGAAAATCTTGAAATGAAGGTTCTAGAAGCAGAATATACGCTAGATCAAGCGAAGCTTATTATCTATTTTGAAAGTGAAGGCAGAGTAGATTTCCGTGAATTAGTTAAGGACTTAGCTGAAATCTACCATACGAGAATTGAGCTTCGTCAGGTAGGAAGCAGAGATGGCGCTAAGGTATTTGGCGGAATTGGTCCTTGCGGATTAATAGTTTGCTGCCAAACCTTCATTACGCAATTTGATAATGTTTCTGTAAAAATGGCTAAGAACCAAAATTTATCCTTAAACCCAGTAAAGATTAGTGGTAATTGTGGAAAGCTATTATGCTGTATCAATTACGAAAATGAGCTTTATACGGAATTAAGAAAGGATGCTCCTGATATTGGAGATATCGTCATTACCCCTGAGGGTGAGGCTAAGGTATTAACCTGTGATGTATTAAATAGAAATCTAAAGGTAAAATACATTGGAGAGGACAATAAATTTGGCTATTTTAAGCTTGATGAGGTAAAGTTTACTCCATCTAAGGAAAAGAAGAAAAAGAAAGAAATTGAGGAAGATTTCGATGCCAGTGGTCTTGAATGAGTTACTCGGTAGAGAGCTTATAAAAATATATCAAGATACCGATTCCTTTAATTTTTCTATTGATTCTATGCTATTATCAGATTTTGTATCTATTACAGCTAGATGCAAAAGAATTTGTGATCTATGTACAGGTAATGCACCCATTCCCCTATATTTATCCTTAAGAACAAAGGCAAGTATTATAGGTGTTGAGGTACAGGAGAATTCCTATAAGCTAGCTATAGATTCTGTTAAAATCAATCATCTAGAGGATCAAATAGAAATCATACAGGATAATTTAATTGGCATTTCAGATAAAATTGGTAAATCGAAATTTGATTGTGTAACGGTAAATCCACCCTTCTTTAAGGTTGGAAATCATCAAATTAATCCAAACGATAGTAAGGCTATTGCACGTCATGAAATATTAGCTACTCTAGAGGATATTATAAAGGAAGCATCTAGCCTATTAAACACAAGAGGAAGGCTTGCAATAGTACATAGACCAGAAAGATTACCTGAAATCTTTGAATTATTTAATAAATATCATATTGAGCCTAAAAGGCTTAGACTCGTATACCCTAAAATGGGTATGGAGGTCAATCATATATTGATTGAGGGAATCAAGGATGGAAGTCCTGATGGCTTAAGGATAGAGCCACCACTATATGTATATAAAAGTGATAATACTTGGACCGATGAGGTTCTAAAAATATATAATTTTACAAAGGAGTGAGTATTATGTTTTTAAGTTTATTAAACAAGAAGGAAATGCTAAAATTCTTAGATTTAGCAATCTACATGGTAGACATTGATGGTGAGCCTACAGATGTAGAAAAAAGAGTATTAACAAAAATGATTGCAGAGCTTGACGCTGTAAAGGATGAATTCTCCTTCCGTTTAGCTGATACAGTTGAAAATACAATTAATTTCTTCCAATCTGCAAATCAAGTTGTTAGAAATGTTGTATATTTAAATTTAGTAACCATTTCTATGGAGGATGATTTATATAACACAAGTGAATTATTATTCCTAGAAAAGATTCAAAAGGTATTTGAAATTAGTGCAGAAAAGAGAAGAGAATTAATCTCTATTGTTTACGCAGAGCGTGATTTAAGAGAAAAGGCAATTCGTATTATTAAAAACTAATGAGAACTAGAAGCTTTGATCATAATAAAGGCATTCTATATCTTGTCGCAACACCTATAGGAAATCTATCAGATTTTTCCTTTCGTGCTGTAGAAACGCTAAAATCTGTAGATAAAATATATGCAGAGGACACAAGAAATTCTATAGTTCTTTTAAAGCATTATAATATAGAAACTAAGCTTGAAAGCTATCATGAATTTAACCAAGACGAAAAGACTTTATCTATTGTTAAGGAAGTAGAGGATGGCATGAACATTGCCCTCATTTCGGATGCAGGCCTACCTGTCATTTCTGATCCTGGCTATAAGGTTGTTTTGGAAGCAAGAAAAAGAGGACTTCCCATCTCAACCATTCCCGGGGCTTCCGCTGGAATTAGTGCTTTAATTGCCTCAGGTCTTGCCCCTATGCCATATACCTTCTATGGCTTTTTAGATTCGAAAAAAACAAAGAGAGTGTCTGAATTAAATGAATTAAAATATATCCCACATACGATTATTTTCTATGAGGCACCTCATAGAATAAAGGATACATTAGAGGATATGCTAGAGGTTTTTGGTAATAGAAATATTTGTCTTGCAAGAGAATTGACCAAAACCTTTGAGGAATATATTAATGGCACAATAGAGGATGTATTAGAGATTGAGGGATTAAAAGGAGAAATGGTTCTTATTGTAGAAGGCTATAAGGATTCCAATTCTATGGATGGTAATCCATTTGAAAAGATTGATGAATTGATTCATTTAGGCTATAAGCCAAATGAAGCTATTAAAGAAGCATCAAAGCTTTTTAATATGGATAGAAGAGCTCTATATAAGGACTATTTAGAATATAAGAATCGGAAGTAAGAAGTATGGTTTACAGTGAAGAATATACAAATTTAGATGGCGATAACGTCTTTAAAGAAATAACATATGATGAATTTATGGATATGTTTGAGCACCTTGAAACAGGTATAGTATTACTTGGTGGTGCTTGGTGTAAAAATGCTCAAATTATAGTACCTTATGCAAATACTCTAGCAAAGAAAAAGGGACTAGATGTAATCTACAATTTCGATTTAAAATATGAAAATGAGCTAGGACGCCAGGGTGATTTAAGAACAGGTACAAGCCTAGATCATAGAATGGAATATTTTAATATTGCAGAAAAAACTGGAATTGAAAGTGATACTGTTGTAGAAAATACAATGATGCCAAGAATTCCATCTCCAACATTTATTGCTATTAAAAATGGAACAACCGTTGGTTATTTTACAGCAAAATATATTAAAGATGAAACGACCGAGAAGCTAGAATTATCTAGTGAGGATATGCTAGATTTTGCAGTTAAATTTACAGAGCTTGTAGATTTAATTAAGGGCGATAATAGATTTGATATATAGTTTTTGACTTGTCTATTTATAGACAAGTTTTTTTTCGCGCCAAAAACAGTGTTTATATTGTTTAGGTTTCTTATATTGTTTGAAAAAAAAGACATTATGCTTTAAAATGATATTAAAGGAAACTATTTTAAAAGAGGATATTATGATTACAAAGGATTATTTACCAAATCATCCAGAAATTGAACTATATCAGGATGATACTATGCTAAGAATTAATACAGATACCTTCGTTTTAGGTGAATTCTTAAACATTTACAAGAATGATACTGTATTAGATATGGGAACAAATCAGGGTGCACTATTACTCTATGCTAATCTATTCCACCCAAAGAAATTAATTGGACTTGAAATAAACCCTGAGGGGGTTGCCTTAGCTAAAAGAAATATGGAATTAAACCACATTGAAAATGCAGAAATTATTTGTGGAAATATTATTACCTATAAAAATGATCCTGTCGATGTAATTATATGTAATCCTCCTTATTTCAAAACAAAAGAGGATAATAAGGGATTAAATAATTTTAAAGCAATCGCTAAGCATGAAGGAGAATTAACCCTAAAGCTTTTAATTGATTCTATTGAAAGAAATTTAAAGGATAATGGTACACTTTATTTTTTGTTTTTATCCCAAAGATTAGATGAGGTCTTAATGGAATTAAGACGCAAGCATTTAATTCCTAAAATTATTAAATTTGTTTTTGATAAGGAAAAAAAGTATTCTAATGTATTTTTAGTTAAGGCAATTAAAAATGGTAAGCCAGGCTTAGTTGTTGAAAAACCAATCCAGATAGAAAGGTGATGCCTATGGAATTTTATAGCTGCTTATTTCCTTCTATAGAATTAGAGGAAGAGGTAAATGAAATAGCCCCTAAAAGCTTAAAGGATCTACATTTAGATCAGCTTTTTGGCTATATATTTCAAGAAAAATATGAATATGATTTAAAAGGCTTTTTCTATACGCCTTTAAAGAATTTAGAGGTTATTTCCTATAGACAATCTATTTTAAAGGATTTACTTAAGGGGGATGTTCGTGCTTTATTTACCACCTTTTCTTTAAAAACAGGATATTTAAAAAGAAAGATGGATAATATTAGAGGAGGTCTTCCAAAAAGACTAGAAAAGGAAAAGAATTATCTAGTTCGAGGAGAATTACTAGAATCTGCATATGTATATGTAGAAGCTATAGAGGATTTAATTTTGAAGCTAGATTCTATGCAAATTGAATCGAAGGGATTAGTTTTATTTAAGGAATATATAAGTAAATATGCAAAAGATCCATTCTTTATTAGACTAAAGAATGAGGTTACAAGGGTTAAGGAAATATTTAATAAAATTCAATATAATTTATATATTAAGGGTACCTCGATTAGTCTTTTTAAATACGACAATGAAAAAAGCTTAACGGATGAGATTACAGCTTTATTCGATAGATTCCATCAGGAAGGAAATGGTAAACCATTACCAAAGCTAAAGCCTGAGGCATATAATGTCAATATGGAAAATAATATTATGGCTATGATGGCTAAGGTTTACCATGAGGAATTTAAGGAACTAGAAAAATTCTGTACAGAATTTAAGGATTTTGATAATAAGGTATTATTAAGATTTTCTAAAGAAATTCAGTTCTATTTATCCTGGTATGAAATTACAGAAATGATAAGAAATAATGGAATGAGCTTTACAATTCCTAAGGTTACCTTAGATAAAGGTCATATGTATATCAATGATTTTTATGATTGTATGCTGGCATTTAATTTATCTGGTCATGTTGTACCTAATAGTATAAGATTAGATTCTCCTGAGCATATTTTAGTTATTACAGGTCCAAACCAAGGTGGTAAAACCACCTTCGCTAGAGCCTTTGGTCAGGCTCACTATTTAGCCTCCTTGGGCTTAGATATTCCTGGAAGTGATGCATGTATCTATTTAATCGACCAGGTATTGACGCATTTTGAGGTTGAAGAATCCATTGAAACCTTAAATGGTAAGCTTGAGGATGAGCTTGAAAGATTATATGAGCTAAAGGAAGCAGCAACTAAGGATAGTGTTATTTTAATCAATGAAATCTTTGCCTCAACTACAGTAGAGGATGCAGTAAAGCTAGGGGTTCACATGATGAAGTATTTAGAGGATTTAGGTGCAATCGCGATTGTGGTTACCTTCTTAGATGAGCTTGCAACCCTAAGTAGCCACGAGGTAAGCTTAATGACTGAGGTAGCGGGAGAAGAGGATCACACAAGAACCTTTAAAATTGTAAGAAAAGCCCCAGATGGTAGAGCCTTTGCGATGGATATTGCGAAGAAGTATGGACTATCTAAGGAAGACTTAGAGAGGAGGCTTGCCAAATGAAAGCTTATTTAATGTTTAAGGATAAGAATTTTGTTTTAGATGATAATGGAATGTATAATTCTATAGTTACATTAGATGATTTAGAAATAGAATCTGTTTTAAAATATGCATCGGATTCGGATGAATTAATTCATAACGTTTTAAAGAAATCTCTTGCAAATCCATTACTTGATTTAGAGGAAATCAAGTATCGTCAGGAGGTTTTAAAGGATTCCTTAGATAACCCTGAAATTGTTAGAGATTTATATCAAATTTGTGTAGATACATTAAATAAAATAAAAAAATATTGGTTTGGCTCAGGATCAGGTTCCTTAGCGAATACATATGTATCCGCACTTGATCACCTATCCTATTTTATTGAGGGCCTAAAGGGCTTAAGAGAAATTGCAGATAAGCATAGTAATAAATTTAAATCGATAGGCTTTATCAATTTATTTAAGGATTTAAAGGAAGAATTATCTAATGAATATTTAGCTAAGGTAGATGCCTTAGTTAAGGAATTAAATAATCGAGATGATTATTTAATTTCTGCAACCCTAGGTGCACATTTAAATGGTATTAATTACACCCTAAGGCATGTAGAAAATGAAAAGAAATATAAATCCACTTTATTTAGTAGAACTCCAATCTATAAGGTAAAGGAGGATGATAGTGTTGCGAAAAAGGATTTAGAAAATAGAAAGAATCTAGCCCTTGTTCATGCAGCAAATGCTTTAGCAATTGCAGATAACCATTTAGATGGCTATTTCAATATGCTGATGAGTGAGCTTGCCTTTTATGTTGGTAATCTAAATTTAGCCTATGAATTAAATTTGGTTCATATGCCATATTCTATTCCAAATGTATTAGAAATAAATTCCTATGATAGAGAATGGATAGAATTATATGATTTAGCCTTAGTTTCTAAAAAGAAAAGAGAGGTAACCTCAAATTCCAATATAGCCCAAGATATTCATCTACATATTATTACTGGTGCGAATAGTGGAGGTAAGACAACCTTCCTAAGAAGCTTCGGCCAGGCAACCTTGATGGGTCAAGCTGGAATGCTAGTTCCAGCAAAGGCATTTAAATTCCCAATAAGAAGTGGTATATATACTCATTTTAAAAAGGAAGAGGATAAGAAGATTAAAAGTGGTAAGCTAGATGAGGAGCTAAAGAGAATTAGTGAAATTATAGATCATATAGATAAATATTCTCTAATTCTATTTAATGAATCCTTCTCATCTACAAATGAGCGTGAGGGCTCTGAAATTAATAACCAAATTGTTGATGCATTAATTTCTCACTCCCATGAGGTTTTCTCTGTATCTCATTTATATACCTTTGCATCTAAATATTTTGATGATAAGAATGTTGAATTCTTAGTCGCAGAAAGAAAAGAGGATGGATCTAGATCCTATAGAATTTTAAAGGGATTA
>JAFPIE010000003.1 GCA_017388605.1 Acholeplasmatales bacterium
CCAATTTATACCTCTATAAGAGTTGGTAAAAATGGTAAATTAATTAAATTCCATAAGATTAGATCTATGTGTCCGAATGCTGAGGCGATGAAGGCGGATTTAATTGCTAAAGGATTGAATGAGGCAGATGGGCCTGCATTTAAGATGAAAAATGATCCAAGAATTACAAAATTCGGTAAATTTCTAAGAAAAACATCTATTGATGAATTACCTCAGATTTGGGATATCTTTGTAGGTAGAATTTCTATAGTAGGACCTAGAAGTCCATTACCTGATGAGGTTAAGGAATATACAGAATATCAATTACATAGACTAGATGTAAAGGGTGGTTTATTATGCTTATGGCAAATTGAGCATAATAGAAATCAATTATCCTTTGATGAATGGATTGAGCTTGATTTAAAATACATTCAAAAAAGAAGTATTTGGTTAGATTTAAAAATAATATTTAAAGGAGCTTGGATGGTCTTATTTGATCGTTCAGGAGAATAGTAAGGTGAGATTATTATGGAAAAGGTATTACATATATCAAAATACTATTTTCCTTTTATAGGTGGAGTTGAGCAGGTCGCAAGAGATTGCGTTAATGCTTTAAAGGATAAATATGAACAAAAGGTCATTTGCTTCAACCACGAAAAAGGGGATAGCGTTGATGAGGTAGATGGAGTAGAGGTAGTGAGGGCTTCATGCTTTGCTAAGATAGCATCTCAATCCTTAAGTATGGATTATGAGAAGCTATTAAAAAAGGTTTTAAATGAATTCAAGCCTGATTATGTTGTATTCCATTATCCAAATCCATTTGTAGGTTCTATTCTTACAAAATATTTTAAAAAGAAAACATTTAAGCTAATTTTATGGTGGCATTTAGATATAGTTAAACAAAAATTCTTAAAAATATTCTTTGAAGGACAAAATAAAAAGCTTCTTAAATACGCAGATAAAATAGTAGCTACTTCACCAAATTATGTGGAAGGTAGTCCATATTTATCTATAAATAAAGAAAAATGCGCAGTTATACCTTGCTGCTTCAATATAGATAGAATGGCATATAATGATTCTAATATAGAAGCATCTTTGGAATTGAAAAAGAAATATGAAGGCAAAACAATTTTATTTGCCTTTGGTAGACATGTTCCTTATAAGGGACTAACCTATTTAATTCAAGCATCTAAATTATTAGACGATTCCTATAAGGTTTTAATTGGTGGTAAGGGTCCTTTAACAGAGGAATTAGAGAATGAAGCAAAGGGAGATTCTAAGGTTGAATTCTTAGGTAAGATATCCGATGATGATTTAAAGAATTATTTCCTTGCTTCAGATATTTTCTGCTTCCCATCCATCACAAGAAACGAAGCCTTTGGTATTGGACTTGCCGAGGCAATGTATTATGGCAAGCCTGCAGTCACATTTACAATACCTTGTAGTGGTGTAAACTGGGTTTCTATTCATAATGAAACTGGTTTAGAGTGTGAAAATGGTAATGTTCAGTCTTATGCAGATGCAATAAAGAAGCTTGCCAGTGATAAGGCTTTAAGAGAAAAGCTTGGTGCAGCTGCCAAGGAAAGAAGCATAGAGCATTTCACCTATGAAAAATTTAAGGAGAATACAATTCAGTTATTTGATTCCTTAGAGGAGGAATAATATGTTAACATTCTTAATTATGGCTGGTGGATCTGGCGAAAGATTTTGGCCATTATCCACAAGAGAAAAGCCAAAGCAATTACTTAAAATATTTTCAGATAAATCCTTAATTCGTTTAGCATATGAAAGAATATTACCCTTAGTACCTAAGGAAAATATCTTCATTGCAACAAATTCAATTCAGGTTCCTGCATTGAAAGAGGATTTAGTTGAATTAAAGGATGAGAATATCATCATTGAACCAATGTTTAAGGACACTGCAGCTGCAATTGCCTATGGTTCAACGATTATATCGAAATATTTTGATAATCCTACAATTGTAGTATTAGCATCTGATCATTTAATTCAAAATGAAGAAGAATTTAGGAGTGTAATCAAGCTTGCTGAATTAGATGCAAATAAAGGTAATATAGTTACTTTAGGTATGAAGCCTACATACCCAGAAACGGGCTATGGCTATATTGAATGTAGAAATCCAAAATTAAATGTTCCAACGAAATCTCTAGGCTTTAGAGAAAAGCCTAAATACGAGATTGCAAAGGAATACTTTGAATCTGGTAATTATTTATGGAATTCTGGAATGTTTATTTTTAGATATGATGTTATTATGGAAGCCTTAAAGAAATATAAGGTTGGTCATTTTAATACCATAAATAAAATTACTAAAATAATAACTAAAAATGAAGGCGAAAAAACTGCAGAAGCAGTTAAGCCTTATTTTGAAGAATTTGAAAAAATCTCCATTGACTTTGCAGTGATGGAGCATGCAGATAACATTAATGTAATTCCAGCATCCTTTGGCTGGAATGACGTTGGAGGCTTTTTAGCCTTCAGTGAATTATTTGATTCTGATTCAAACAATAATGTCATTAAAAACATTAAATGCATTAGTGTAGATTCAAATAATAACATTATCGTTTCTAATGATAATGTACAAAGAGTCTCCTTACTTGGAGTATCTAATATGATTATTGCAGTAACTAAGGATGAAATCTTAGTTTGTGCAAAAGAGAAAAACCAAGAAATTAAAAAGATTTTAAAACTAATTTAGGTGATATAACTATGAATAAG
>JAFPIE010000035.1 GCA_017388605.1 Acholeplasmatales bacterium
ATCTTTAGAAGATTGGACTTGCAAAATTAGTTGATTGTTGCTGGTACCATGAACCATTCAGCAAAGAATTTTGCAGCTGCCTTCATAAATTTATACATTATATTCACCTCTCTTTATTTTAATTCGGAGGCGATACTTCAAAGGGTATCACCTCTGAAGGATTTTCATTTTAATAGAAGAAAATTTGATTGTCAAATGTTTTTCCCAATGAAAACATTTTTAATGGAATGAAAACATTTTTATGTTATAATCTATTAGTAGAAAAGTGTGGTGTATATAAAATGAAGGTTATTTTAGGCCTATCTGGTGGAGTTGATTCCTCTGTTGCTTTAAAGCTTTTAAAGGATGAGGGATATGACGTAGAAGCCATGTTTATGAGAAATTGGGATTCCGCTACAAATCATGATATTTTAGGAAATCCAGATATAGATGAAGATGTATGTCCTCAGGAAAAGGACTTTCAGGATGCAAAGAAGGTTGCAGAACAGGTTGGATGTGTACTTCATCGTGTAGATTTTATAGAAGAATACTGGGATACAGTATTTACCTATTTTTTAAATGAATATAAATCTGGTAGAACTCCAAATCCAGATATTATGTGTAATAAGTATATTAAGTTTAATGCATTCTTAAAGCATGCCAAAGATTTTGGTTGTGACTATATTGCGATGGGGCATTATGCTAGAGTTAGACATGAAAAAGATAAGAGCTATTTATTAAGAGGAGTAGATTCTAACAAGGATCAAACCTACTTTTTATGTCAAATCTCTCAAGAACAATTACGTCATAGTCTATTCCCTGTTGGGCATTTAACTAAAAAGGAAGTTAGACAAATTGCTAAAGAGGCAAACTTATATACTGCAGAAAAAAAGGATTCTACAGGTATTTGCTTTATTGGTGAGAGAAATTTCCATGAATTCTTGAAAAATTATTTACCATCCACTCCAGGTGATATTGTTACTATGGATGGAAAAGTTGTTGGTAAGCATGATGGGTTGATGTATTATACCATTGGCCAAAGAAAGGGTTTAGGAATTGGTGGAAACCACGATTTTAAAAATGAGGCTTGGTTTGTTTGTGGTAAGGATTTAGAGAAAAATCAATTATTAGTTGGTCAGGGTCATGACTTTACCTATTTGATTTCTGATAATTGTATTGCATCTAATATTAATTGGATTTGTGATACTCCAGTTGAAGGAAAGACATATCAAGCAAAATTTAGATATCGTCAGGAAGATAATGATGTAACAATTAAGTATCTAGGTGACGATAAATTACAAGTATTTTACCCTCAGGGTGTAAGGGCAGTAACACCAGGCCAGGCAGTCGTATTATATGATGGTGAGGTTTGTTTAGGTGGAGCCATTATCGATGAGGTATATTTTGGTAAGGAAAGAAGAAAGTATTAATGGAAGATAGACAGGTTATTACAGGTTACATTTCCAATTACATATATGAGAGTTCTGATTCAATGTACAAGGTTTGTGAGCTTGTAATGGAAAATGATGAGACAGTAGTAATCGTTGGATCTTTTCCCCATCTAGAAGATGGACTGAATTATGAATTTGTTGGTAGAATGAAAGAACATCCCAAGTATGGGGAACAGTTTTTAGTTGAGTCCTACCAAAAAAGCAACGCCTTCTCTAAAGAAGGCTTAATTCATTATTTATCTAGTGAAAAGTTTTATGGTATTGGTCCTAAACTAGCTACAAATATTGTAGATACTTTAGGTACAGGATGTATAGATATTATCCTTAAGGATAAGGAAACTTTAAAGGCTGTAGCTGGTATGACTAAGCCTAAAATTGAGGTTTTATATCAAACCCTAAAGGATAATTTAA
>JAFPIE010000036.1 GCA_017388605.1 Acholeplasmatales bacterium
ATATTATTTAAATCTACTGTAACAATATAAACTCCCCTATGCTTAAAATAATATTTCCCCTTATTATTTCCTAATAAATCTAATTTCTTTACAGTAAATGTATACTCTTGATATCCCTTATCATAGAATTTAGGTAAAGTATCAGAAACTAAACCATATCCTCCAAAATGGATTTTATACTTCATTATAACATGTATATTTTTCTCTGAAAAGAAAAATAAAGGGGAAAAAGAAAAAAATGGACAAATGTCCATTTTATCTAAGGATTGCCTTTCCATTTTCAAAATGATCCACTATGGCTGCAGATTCCACACGAATACCTAATTCCTCTACTTTCTTTCTGCCGCCCTGGAAGCCTTTTTCAATGACGATAGCAACACCGACAACAGAAGCCCCAGCCTGATGGCATAAATCAATTAAGCCTAAGGCCGCATTCCCCTCAGCCATGAAATCATCGACGATTAAACAGCGATCACTAGGTGATAGAAATCTTTTATCTACTGATACGGTATTGGTTGTACCTTTTGTAAAGGAATCCACAACAGTAGTATATAAATTTTTCTCATCTAAAATCTTAGATTTACTCTTCTTAGCGAAGACTAATGGTACATACCCAAAGTGAGATGCAACACCAACACCAAAGGCAATACCGGAAGCTTCAATCGTTAATATTTTTGTAACTCCTTCAAATTTAGATGCAAAATAGCTTCCAAGCTCATCTAAGAGCTTTGTATCTACCTGATGATTAATAAAGGAATCTACCTTTAAAATATCATCACCTATAACATATCCATCGGATGCAATTCTTTCCTTTAATGTCTTCATATGATCCTCCAAAAACAATAGTAATTATAAGGCTTTAAAACAATATATACAAGAATTTACTTGTTTTGTAATATCCAATCTTCTTTTGTTAGGATATTCACATATCCCGTTCTATATTCATTGAGTCCACTACATTTTATATGTAGGGATTTATGATGAAATTTAAATCCGAGCTTTTCTTGTACTCGCTTAGATTTTAAATTTCCTTCGTAATATCCGCCCCAAATAATATGAAATTTTAATGTATAAAATCCATATTCAATTAAAGCCTTTGCGGCCTCAGGCATATATCCATTCCCCCAAAATGGTCTACCGAGCCAGTATCCAATTTCAGCTTCATCACTTTTGATTGCCAAATCTGAATTTGTCTTTAATTCAATACATCCTATAGGATGATCTATATCCTCTTTTAAGCATATCGCAAAGCAATAGGGGTGATGATCCAAAAAATGAGAAATAATCGTTTTACTATCCTCTATCGTTTTATGTGGTGGCCAACCGGCAATAGGACCAACCAAAGAATCCTTTGCGTATAAAAACATAGATTTTGCATCATCCATAGTCCATTCTCTTAATATTAATCTATTCGTTTCAATTATCATATTAACACTCCATTTCTATTTAACTTCTATTATAAGAGAAAAAAGATTTCAAGTAAAACACTTAAAATCTTTTTTAACACAAATTATTATTTATTCTCTTTAAAATTCTCTTTAAAGCCTATATCCTCTATTCCTTCTCCTGTCCATTCAAAGGAATATGTAAACGTATTGGATAAACCTGCATACTCTTCCTTCTTTAATAAGAATCCATCAGAATCATATTGGTAAAGAGATGTATATTTTTCTTTACCATAGCTAATATAGTCATATGTACTGATTCTTTTAAGAAGATTATTATTCGAATCATAATAATAAAATTCATTATGCGTACCAGCATGTAACAACTCATTTAGTTCGCTATCTAAGTATTCCATAGAACTCGATATTTTTACTAAATTTAGATTTGCATCATATTCATATTGTTCGAAAGAATGGGATTCATCATGTTCTCCAATTCTATCTTTTGTATCTATGCTTAGTATTCTTCCATCTAATGCATAGGTATAGGTCATTTCTAGAGGAGCCCAAACACTTCCAATTTCTTTTCTAATTTTCTTTATTTCTTCTTCATTATAATAATATTCATCTTCATATAAAACAGAATCAGTGAAATCATAATTATAATATACATCATGCTCATATTTTAATTTATTACCATCATATGTATACTCTTTTTTATAATCGCTAGGATAGGATGACGTCCAACATAACACATTTCTTTTGTTTAATTCGTAATCCATAGTTTCAAAAATTAAATGATTATCTTTATCATATTGAAAACAATGTTCATAATCTAAATCATTCCCATAGTAGAATTTCTCATTGATGAGATTATTTTTATCATCATAGGTATATTCATATCTTGATGAAAGATTAAGCGTATCATCGGAATAACCTTTATACTCCTCTTTGCTTATAATCTGGTTGTTTTCATTATAATTCATTATTTCTTTATAGGTGATCTTAGCTTTATAGGTGATCTTAGAATCCATACTTTCTTGATATAAAGTACTTTCTTGATATAAAGTTTTATTACCATTATTATCGAATGTATATGTACAAAGAGTTACAGGATCATTCATCCATCCACTATCATAGAGCTTAGAGAATTCCTTCGTATAGGAATATTCCAAGCTATTAAATTCTTCTTCAATTTTAAAGAATTCTGGTAAATTTTCTTTAATCCAGCAATCAATACTACCGTTAGAAGGCTTAATTACTGTTTTTGATAAACCACCTTCGGAAAAATTATTACTCTCATTGTAATGCGTATTTGCTTTATATTTTTGAAAGCTATTATTTTCTATATCTATAATGAATCTATAATAATCATTCGTGTCATAGAATTTTTCATCTTTATAATCGCATACCAAGCAATTACCGGTGACTTTTGCGTTAATATCCTTATTTAGCTTATAGGTTTTATTTGTGCCATTAGAAAAATGGGCATCAAAGGAATAAAACCCATCAACGACATCCTTAGGATATCCATAGGTTTTATCACAGCTAGATAATAATACTACTTGTGATGCAATTAGGAAGCACAATCCAATTAAATGTTTCTTTTTCATAATTTCCTCCCATATAACCACGTTATATCCGTCTTTATTGTATCAGCATAAGGGTAGAATTTCCATATATTTTTTTAGACAAGTTTTGAAATGTGTCTATCAATTAAGTCAAAAATAAAAGGGACTTTTGAACCAATTTTTGATTCCAAAAATCCCTTTAAAAATTACTTTGACTTCTTTTCAGTTGTTAATACAACTACGTTTTCCTTTACAGCAGCCTTTGGATTAGCTAAGCCATTCTTAGCAACCTCAACTAGCTTTGCAAAGCCTTCTGCATCATTAACAGCCATTTCAGCTAACATCTTTCTGTTGATTGCAACATCAGCCTGAGATAGACCATTGATGAACTGAGAATACTTCATACCATTTAACTGGCATGCAGCATTGATTCTTTGAATCCAAAGCTTTCTGAAATCTCTCTTACGAGCCTTTCTATCACGGAAAGCGTACTGTAAAGAACGCATTACCTGCTCATGAGCAGTCTTGTATAATGTGTGCTTAGAACCATAGTAGCCCTTAGCTAACTTTAAGACAGCCTTACGTCTTCTTCTTGTAACATATCCACCTTTAACTCTTGGCATGATTCATTCCTCCTCTTACTTCATTGGTGCAATTAACTGTGCGATTCTCTTAGCATCAGTCTCATGCACTAATCCTGACTTTGATAAATTCTTGTTCTGCTTATGTGTCTTGTTTGTCTTTAAATGTCCAGTATAAGAATGACCTCTTTTGATCTTACCTGAACCAGTAATCTTAATTCTCTTCTTTAAACCACTGTGTGTCTTTGCCTTTGGCATAATCCCTTACTCCTTTATTAATTATTTTTCTTTTCTTTTTCTTTGTCTTTTTCAGACTTTGGTGCTACAACAGCAAACATTGTACTACCATCCATCTTAGGCTGTGCTTCAACATTTGCAACTTCCTGTAGACTTTCAATGAAACGCTCGATAACTTCCTTACCTAATTCCTGGTGTACGATCATACGACCATAGAATCTTAAGGTAATCTTTACCTTGTTTCCCTTAGCTAAGATTGTTTTAGCCTTGTTCGCCTTTGTCTCGAAATCGTGCTTTTCAATGGTAGGTGACAGCTGGATTTCCTGTACAACTGTAACCTTCTGATTCTTTTTCATTTCCTTAAGCTTCTTTTGCTGCTCAAAACGGAAACGAGAATAATCCATCATTTTAGCTACTGGTGGATTTGCGTCTGGTGAAACCAAAACTAAATCCATTCCACGATCATATGCCTCATTTAATGCCTTAGATCTTGAAATTACACCTAACTTCTCTCCAGTATCTGTAATAACGAGCATTTCCTTTACACGAATTGCCTCATTGACGATTGCTTCATCCTTCTTCTGCTTGTTAATACCAATCACCTCCGAATAATTTGGAAAAATAAAAGAGGACATAAACGCCCTCTTAAAAAATCATAATAATATCAAATGATATAAAGTGACTTTTTGCCTACCAACATACAAAATCAATCAGGCGAGAACAGGCGTTCTTCTTTCCACATATTTATTTAGCCTCTAATATAATACACTTATTTTGTTATGATGTCAACAAAAACTTTAATCTTTTTTCAAAGCATATATCGTTCTCTCAAAATTATTATATATATAATATATTATATAAGGATACGAAACCGTTTTCATTGAGCTTTATAATTTAAAACATTGTTTTCGCTAGATTTAGGAACGAAAATATTTTATAATATTTACGAAATATTTTCAAAGAAAAATAACGAGAGTTTAAAAAGGAGAACAAAATTCGATGAAAAAATTCAACAAAATTGCTTCTGCAATTGGTATTGCAGCAATAGGATGCACTCTTTTTTCTTGTAACAATCAGGGGGAAGTTACTGGAGAGTCTACTACAGATACACCTATTGAAACAACAACAAACTATGAATATCCTTCCAAGCATGATAAGGATAGCATAACACCAAAGACTATAGAGAAGGAAGCTGTTACTGTAAATGTTTCTAGTGATTCTTTATATGTAGAAAAGGTAGAAAACCTAAAGGATGATTTTATTTTAGGTATGGATTCTTCTTCTGTTATTGCTGAAGAGGAATCAGGAGTTCGTTATTATGATTATAACGGTGATGAGCAGGATCTATTTAAGATTTTAGCTGAATCTGGTATCAATTATATCCGTGTAAGAGTATGGAATGATCCATACGATAGCAATAGCTATGGCTATGGTGGAGGAAATAATGATATCGATAAATGTGTAGCTATCGGTAAGAGAGCTACAAAATATGGAATGAAGCTTTTAGTTAATTTCCATTATTCTGATTTCTGGGCTGACCCAGCGAAGCAAAAGGCACCAAAGGAATGGGCAAATTATTCCATTTATGAAAAATGCGATGCATTATACAATTATACCTATGATTCCTTATGTAAATTATATGCAGAGGGAATTGATGTAGGTATGGTTCAGGTTGGAAATGAAACTACATCCGGTATGAGTGGTGAAACGGATTGGCAAAAGATGTCTATGCTATTTAATGCAGGCTCAAAGGCTACAAGAGAGGTATTCCCTGATGCTTTAGTTGCCCTACATTTTACAAACCCTAATACTGCAGGTAGATATGCAGGTATCGCAGATAAGCTAAATACTTATAAGGTAGATTATGATGTATTTGCTTCTTCTTATTATCCATATTGGCATGGTACACTTGAAAATCTTGCAAATGTATTAAATGATGTAACAGAAAGATATGGAAAGAAAACTATGGTAGCTGAAACAAGCTATGCATATACAACTGAGGATACAGACTTCTGGAGTAATACTATTGGTACACCAAATCCAACCGATGGTAATAGCTATCCATATCCTATAAGCCTTGCAGGTCAAGCAAACCATGTAAGAAATGTTGTTGATACATGTGTAAATTCTATGA
>JAFPIE010000037.1 GCA_017388605.1 Acholeplasmatales bacterium
CCATGATGCACATAGAGTAGATTTCAATTTATCTGTATGCAAGAATGATGCATCCCCTGCATGCTTACCACTCCATTATCATTCCAACCAATTTGAATATGAAACAGATTCTACCTATAGATTATATGCATCTATTTGTGTAGCATCCGATTGGGTTGGTGTATGCAATTATTCTTCAAGCTATACCTATATTACAAAATCAAATTTTGAAAGCACATTAGAAAAAACAACTCCAAAATCTATATCCGTTACATTAAAGACTACTGAAGTATTCCCTATGAAAACATCGAATTGGCCAGTACCTGTTACAATTAACACCCCTGATGCATATGTATTGCTTGCATACTACACACTTGAAAAGGGTGAAAATAAGCTTCATTTCGATGTGATTCATTATACATATAAGGAATTCTATCAAGCTGGAGTTACATCCCCTGCAATTTAATCATTCAAAAAGAGGCAAAAAATGCCTCTTTTTTTATGCCTTATTTCGATTTTTTCTTTAATCTAAATAGGTTTAATGCAACAGCACCTGATAGGATAATTACTATTCCTATCATCATTAAATAACCAAATCCATTGAATTGAATAATCTTATATTTATCCGTTTCTATTGCATTAATTATTCCACAGCATGAATATATACCAATTAAGGATATTAGGAATGCACCTACAATAAAGATAATGGTATAAACTACATTAGAAGATATGATATTTGGTAAATATACAAACTTATTCTTCCATTCCATATAATCCTTATTTGCATTGCGGAACATAGATAATATTATCATAGTTGCAATAGATAATAATACTATACCAATACCTAAGATAATCCATGGATATTGTGTAGTATATGGTACAATGCTTTCAGCTCTTGTATCTATAGAATAATGAAAACCATTTTGTGGCATTCTTTGAATGCTTCTTAGCTCATTTATAGAGTAGTAAGAATATGCTAATGCATAATCATAACAACCATCCTCTGTAGGCTTATAATCTGTAAACGTTTGATAATAATAATCGTTTGTAATTTGAACGCCTGATTTTTCCACGGATGATGTGTTCATTATAAGATTACAATAATTTGTTGGCCCAAGGTAATATCCCTTTACCGTAAATGGAGTTTCTGAAATCATACTATAATTAAAGCTCCATTCTTGGTCAAATAAATCTATATTTGTAGAATCATAAATTAAATATGGCAAATAACATTCATTATCTCCTAGGGTAGGAGATGTAATTTTATTCTCTTCTAAATCAAAGAAGGTATAATCTTTTGAATTAACTGCTTCCTCAAAAGGAATAAAAGAATCACCACGATATTGATATCCCTTTTTTAAAAGATAATCCGAACACGAATAATTTGAAGAATACTCACTATAATCCTTCATGTGAAAATTATCAATTATTGTTCTGTATGATAAAGAATTCTCCTTTAAGAAGCCTTGCTTAGTAAAAAGAGAGAACGCACCATTTAATGCCTGCAAATCTTTAAGAAAATTTAAATAATCATTTCTAAAACTTACATATTCTTCATCCGTCATATTTTTTACCGCTTCTTTTGTGGTATTCTTTAGATAATTATATTTTGCATCTGGCATACCAAAATCATAAATGCCTGAAATTGTCAAATTCTTTTTCGTGGTGCTCCAAGAGAATTCTACACTTTTGCCAACTAGCGAATTATAATCATCATCCTTCAATCCTAAGTCAAATAAAATACCTGAAGCCATGTAAGTAGAAACTGCAACACTATCATAATTCTTTGGGTATTCACCAGCAACAAGTGGAATATTATAGTGAGTAAAGAATTCACTATCACCCTCACAAATACCATCTAACTTATTAACATAATACCTATTGGAAGCAATGTTTGTTATTGTCCATTCTCCTGCAATATCTTTACCTCCTATGAATCTCTGACCAACGGAATTATTATTTAAAGCATTAATTTCATCGATAGAATATGCTCCATGTGAGCTATAGGTATATTCTGTTGCTTCATACTGTATACCATTATCGATTATTTTTCCACGATATATTCCTGATTTCACCCCATATTTATCAATAGTATAATCCTCAAATTTATAATTAAAGCTTTTATATACCTGAAGCGTCTTTGGCTCATTAGAATTATATAAGGATGCAATGGTATACGTTGGATCATAGAATAAATATGTAGATGCAATCCCTAAGAATACGAAGGATAAAACCAAAAATACGAAAACTAAAATATTCTTTCTAATACATCCATATTTAAATCCAAAGTTCATCAATCCCTTAAATGAATTCTTTTTATTCTTTAAAGATTCCTCTTCTATAGATTCATTACAATTAGAATCCTGCTCTGAAGGAATGACCTCATCGCCAGAAAAAATTCCTTCTTTATTTAATTTTATATAGATAATATTAGAAATAGTTACATTATAGGTTACACCAACAACAATTAAGCAATCAGAGGCAATCCTTTTGAGTGCTTCAAAAAAATCACGATAATTTGTTTCAGATGAAGTAGGGCCTTCTAAATCAAACATAGCACATCTTTCCCAAAATAGAATCTTTGGACTACGAGCTATTGCGATAGCTAAAGATAATAATTGCTTTTTAAGTGAATCTAAATCAGATATTTTAACATTTACATCTTCATTTAATCCAACCTTAGCTAAAGCATTCTTTATTTGATTTTCATCATCTATGCTTGCTTCAATAAATGCAGATTTAATTGTTGTACCTAAAAAATGATTCAAAACAGGTAAATATGCAATATGATTTCTATAATTATCTAGTTCAGCTTCATTGAATTCCTTTAATTCCTTTTCATTAAAAAGAATTTCTCCTTGATAATTTAAATCCATTGTAGCTAAATACCTAAGAATGGCATAAATTGAATTGGAAGAAACAGAATTTAATTGATTCTTACCCTTTGTAATTGCAACTACACCTGTAGCTGGCAATTCAAAATCAAGAGGATTTATAATTCCCTCTACTTTCAAATTTTTTACTTTAAACATAAGACTTCTCTCCTCTCACAAAAAGAATTATATATTCATATTTAAAATTGTTAATAAAAAAAGAACTCTGTTATTATTAAAAAAATAACAAAGAGTTCTATAAATTCTATATATTATGCCTTAGTATAACGAATGTTTTCAGCAACTAAATGTACATTTAAATCGGTATCTGCAAGCTCTTCTTTTGTCTTACCAATACCAGATAATAATACTGCACCCTGGTATACGGTTACAAATTGATTGAAATTAACACCTACAGTTAATCTTGCTGCATAATCGACTACTACCTCACCCTTTTGATCTGCATCAAAGAAATTAAAGCCAAAGAAGCCATCCATTTGTGTGCAGAAAGGACAAACCTTTAGCATGATGGTAATATCGTTAGATTTTGCAAAATCCAAGATTTCATCTCTAGATGCATGAATGAAATCGTATAATGTTTGAACATCATCATTATATGGTAGGAAATAGAATCTTACATCATCATTTTCTAATTCCTTGTATGGTGCATCACTCTTGATTTCATCGCGTTCCTTCTTTACTGCATCAATTTTATCCTGGAAGGATGAAAAGCTTGATTTATATTTTTCATAATCGGATAAGAACTTATCCATATGATAGGTATTGGCTGCACCTAAGATGGTATAGCCTCGAGCCTCTAAAATCTTTTTAAAGCCTTCATAGTATTCCTTATCTAGAGTTGCCTCAAGAACAACCTTTGGATTGGATGCTAGAGGTGGAATCTCTAGATATTCATTATATCTATCCATTACAGATGTATAGGATCTTCTTAAGCCCTTTCTATTATATAATTTTAAATTCCTTTCAAAAATAGGAATATTAATTTCTACTGCTGTCATAAATAAAACCTCTTTCTAAACACTATATTAATTATACCAATTTTTCATAATTTGACAAGAATTTAAAGCCTGTAATCTAGCCCTTCCTTATAAAGAATTAGGGAAGCTGCAAATTTGCCACTTACAGCCGCAACTCCAGTGCCTCCAGGGAGCATTAGCCATTGGTTCGATAATACGATATTATCGATACCAGAAATTAGGGCACTTCTAGTCACTTGGGGTACCGTAGGTGATAGCGCATAGGTCATGAAGGAGCCCTTATAGCTATTGTTATATCTTTCATAGGTAAGTGGAGTTAATACATCAATTAATTCAAAATCATCACATTTATAATATTTTATTAATTCCTTCATAAAGAATTCTCCAACCTTATTCTTAAAAGATCTATATTCATCCTTACTAAAGGATTTAATTTTTTCATAATCCTCCTCATAGGTTGTAAGATAAACCTGAATAGTAGTATAGCCATTGGTGATTAATGTATCATCATAGCCATATTGTCTTATGGATAAAGCATCTGCCTTTATTCCCATAA
>JAFPIE010000038.1 GCA_017388605.1 Acholeplasmatales bacterium
AGATTATTTCTTTGGTACATATAATAACTATAATACAATTTCAGCTTCTAAGACATCTTTCCTTCCAGGTGATAATCAGTATATCGGAAACTTATATTTAGCAACTCCATTAACAAAGACAAAAGAACAAAAGATTGAGTATGAATTTAACAGAATCGCATCTACACTAGACCCAGAGGTTGATTCTGGTGAAGTTATTACATTACCTACTGTTGGTGGTGTATTCGAAGATGTTAAGGCAGTATATGCTTTAACATCTACAGAAGGTGCTACAATTGAAGGCGGCAAGATTACTTTCGGTTCAGTTGATGTTGCAACAAGGGTAGACTTCACAGTTACATTAACTTGTGGTGATGCAACTGTTGTTAAGGATTTCTACTTCGAAGTTCAACCAGTAGAGTTCTTAAATGTTACTGAAGCAATTGCAGCAGCAAAAGAAGGCGAAAACATTTATATTCAAGGTATCGTAACAAGCAAATCTTCAAATTATTGTTGGATTACAGATGGCGAAAGTGATTTTGAAGTATTTGGTGCTGTTGTAGATGGTTCACCTCTTAACTACGAGGGCATTGCTGTTGGTGATGTAATTAAGGTATCCGGAAAGTATACTCTTTATAATAATACTGTACATGAAACAAATAGCGGTACTGCTAAGATTTGTGCAAAGCTAGCAGCAACTGATGCTCAGAAGGTTATGATGACTGCAAAAGAATTAACTGATTTAGCTGACATCCAAGAAGATGTTGCAGATCGTCAGTTAGCACCAGCAGGTACTGTTTATACTGATGTAGCTCTTTCTTGGGCAGTTAAGGGTGGCAATACTGCAACAGTATCCATTACTGAAAACAAATTATCTGTAACTCAGACTGATGCTGATCAAGAGGTTACTTTAGTTGCTACTATCACTAAGGGTGAGGCAACTACTTCCAAGGAAGTTAAGGTAACAGTTAAGAAGGTTTCTGCTACAAAGACACTTACTTTAGCTTATAGCGATACTACAACAACTACAAATATGGATGGTACTAATCAAGCTGCTTTATTAGGCCTAAATGCTACTCTATTCTCAGTAGTTGGTGGTAAGGAAAGTGCAAATAATAATGTCGGCTTAAATAAAGCAGGTCAGATTCGTTTATATGGCGCTAAAGTATCTAGTGGTACAAACGATCAAAAGGGTAATACCTTAACAATATCATTATTAGATACAACAAATTATAAATTAGATTCTATCAAGATTAATTTTGGTGGAACTGTATCTAATTCATTAACTGTTGGTGAAACAGAGTATACTCCAACTGCAAACGGCAGCCAGGAGATTGCATTAACTGCAAATTCTGTAACATTACAGAATACTGTAAAGGATGCAACAACTCAAATTTGGATTCTTTCTATCGAGATTACTTATACTAAGATTGCTTAATAGGTAATTTGAGAAAAATCATTTGAGAAAAAAGAAATAACAATTCAGGGTTCCGAGGGTTCGGAGCCCTTTTTGCGTTAATTTCCCACAAAAGTTTCCTTTAGATAGTTGCGATTTTATTGTATAATATGTTATGAAGCAAATTGTTTTACTATTGCTTTAACAAAAATTGAATACGAGGAGTGATTATATGAAGGTTAAAAACCGTCTAGCTGCAGCCTTAGCGGCTTTAGCTACCATGGGTCAAACCGCAATGTCATCTCTGCGTAATGAAGATAAAGAAAATACCTTTGGTGCACAAGAAAGATATTTAGGCTTTCAAGAAGGAATTGAATCTGTTGATGAAATATTATTAAAAAACACTTTAAATTCTATTGAACTACCTGAAGAACCAGAAGATACTTTCTTACTAGATACCTTTATTGATGATATCGTAATTAATTGGGTATCCTCAGACGACAAGGTTTTACATGTCTCTGGTGGTACCGCAAGGGTATATCATCCAAAGGGTGGTATAGATAAAACAGTTACTCTTACAGCATCCGCATTCTTAAGGGATGCTATGGTATCTAGAGATTTTGAAATTACAGTATCGGCTGAAGAGGATGACTCTATTAATATAGAGGAGGTATTAAAGGCCCCTATTGGTTCTAAGGTTTCTATGCACGGAATTGTTTCTGCCTTCCTATACGCTTCTGGAGATCATCCAGAATATCGTGCAGGATTTTATGTTACAGATTCTACTGGTACAATGTATGTTTATGGTAATATGGCAGAGGATGTTGAAATTGGTGATGAGATTTATGTTTCTGGTATAAGAAGTGTTAGATTTAATACTCCACAGGTATATAATCCATATAATTTAACGATTATATCAAGAGATAATAAGCCATCCTGGGATGCGGTAGATACATCAAAAACAGTAGAGGAAATCTATAATTTAGGTAAGGAAGCTGTTGGTAATGTATATGAATTTGATGCCCATGTATCTGTAAATCAATATGGTCTTTATACATTAAAGGATATTAATTATAGAGATAATGGTGCAGCATTTAAATATTATTTTGCTGGTACAATTACACCAGAATGTGAAAATTACGCTAGTGAATTAAAGGGTAAGGAAAACCAAGTGGTTCGTGTTAAATTTGCGGTAGGCGCAAATCAGGATTGGGACTTACGTGGTGACGTATTAGATATTGTATCTTATGAAAAGGAAGAAGAAAAAGACTCTCATGAATCCTGAGAGCCTTTTTAGTGAGGATTATGGAAAAGATTATTGCAAGCTTTTTAAAGGAAAACAATTTAATAATCGATAAGCCAATTATTGTTGCGGTTTCCGGTGGAGCGGATTCTGTTTCTCTTTTATATGTATTATATAAATTAGGCTATGAGGTTATATTAGCTCATGTTAATCATCATAAAAGAATAGAATCTGAAATAGAAGAAGAGGCAATGCGTAATTTTGCAAAGGAATTAAATATTCCCTTTGAACTCTTAGAATACCACTATGATGGAATGGATAATTTCCATAATGATTCTCATAACGCAAGATATAATTTCTTTAGAGGCTTATGCAAAAAATATCATACAAATATTATTGCAACTGCACATCACCAGGATGATCAAATTGAAACGGTATTGATGAAGATCATGGAAGGCTCTAATTTATATGGCTATGGTGGTATTGCAATTGTAAATGATGATAATGAATATAAAATTATTCGTCCACTACTTTGTGTAGATAAGGAAGAAATCTATTCTTACGTAAAGAAGAATAATTTAGTATATTTTGAGGATAAATCTAATCATGAGGATGATTTCCTAAGAAATAGAATAAGACATCATGTTGTGCCTCTTCTTAAGAAGGAATCACCATCTGTTGGCGAAAAATTTGAGGAATATTCCATTCAAGCACACGAGGCCTTCCAATTTATTAGAGGCTTAAGTAAAGCCTATTTAAAGGAAAATAAGGACTCTTTAATTGTGGATTCCTTTAATAAGCTAGATATTGCATTAAAGAAGGATATTATTGCATTAATGCTAGAAAAATATAATATTCGTAAGAATAAGGAAATCGTATTAAATATATTATCTTTAATGGAGGATAATTATGGTACAAAGACGATTCATCTTGAAGGAGAATATGTATTTTCTAGGAGCTATACTATCGGAAAAATCAAAAAAGAAGTCGTGAATAATGATATAAGCTATAAGATGAATAAAGACGATATCATTGTGATTGGAAAGTATAAGTTTTATTTCACAAATTCACATAATAATATTTGTACAAAATCGATTAAACTATGCTATAATGTTTTAGAATTCCCTCTAACCATTAGATATAAGAAAAAAGGGGATAGTATAAACTTGGCTGTTGGCACAAAAAAGGTATCAAGAATATTAATTGATAAGAAGGTGCCAAAGGAGGATAGATTATCTATTCCTATTATAGAAAATGGTAATGGAGAAATACTTTGGGTATATGATTATGCCAAAAGTGATTTTGTTTCAAAACAAAAGAATACTGGAGATATTTATTTAGTTTGTGAGGTTTTAAATCATGATGAATGATGATATCAAAAAGGTTAGTGTTTCTGAGGCTGAAATTAAGCATATAGTTGAAAAGCTTGGAACACAGATTTCTAAAGATTTTAAAGATAGAAATCCATTATTTATCGGATTATTAAAGGGATGTATTCCTTTTATGTCTGATTTATTAAAATATGTAGATATTGATTGTACATTAGAGTATATGAAGGTTTCCTCTTATTCTGGTACAGAATCTACAGGAGTTGTAACAGTAAAGGGCGGATTACCAGAGGTATTAGGTAGAGAGGTTATCTTAATTGATGATATCCTAGATACAGGTAGAACATTAGCTAACGTTAGAAAAATGTTAATGGATGCTGGTGCTAAATCTGTTACCATTTGCGTATTATTAGATAAGCCAGAAGGTAGAAAGGTAGATATCACACCTGCATATGTTGGTGGACTTGTACCTAACGAATTCGTAGTAGGCTATGGCTTAGATTATAATGAGCATTATAGAAATTTACCATATATTGGTGTTTTAAAAGAAGAAGTTTATTCAAAATAGGGAGGTCATTATGCAGAATAATAACAACAAAGAGCCTCAAGAAAAAAAGGCAAGACGTAGATTTGACATTGTCTTTATTCTTGTGGTTATCATATTAATTATTGCTATATTCTTCTTAATTCGTGGATTTACAACAAAGAATCCAGAGAATTTAGATTATCAGACATTTGTTACTGCATTAAAGAATGGTAAGGTTACAGATACCATTAATGCTACACCTGTTGGTGGAGACAATTATTTAATGTATGGATTATCTGGTACATATATTAATGCACAGGGAAATAAGGTTTCCTTTAGTATAAATGTTACAAGCACTTTATTAGAAGAGCTTATAAAAGATAATGCAGGATATAAATTCTATATTGTACCTGCATCAAATAATTATTGGTTATCTATATTAATTAGCTTCCTACCATATATTATTATGGGTGTAATATTCTTCTTCCTATTTAGAGGAATTATGAAGTCTCAGGGTGGAGCTGGTGGCGCATTTGATTTTGCAAAATCTACAGCAAAGCTATCTAGAGGCAAGAGCGTTACATTTAAGGATGTTGCTGGTTGTGATGAGGAAAAGGAAGAAATGGTTGAAATCGTTGACTTCCTTAAGAATCCAAGAAAATATAATGAAATTGGTGCTAGAGTACCTAAGGGTGTTATCCTAGTAGGCCCTCCAGGAACAGGTAAAACATTAATTGCCAAGGCAGTTGCAGGAGAGGCAGGAGTACCATTCTTCTCTATTTCTGGTTCTGATTTCGTTGAAATGTTCGTTGGTGTTGGTGCATCTAGAGTTCGTGATATGTTTAAAACAGCTAAGGAAAATGCACCATGTATTATCTTTATTGATGAAATTGATGCCGTTGGTAGACAGCGTGGTGCCGGCTTAGGTGGTGGACATGATGAGCGTGAGCAAACATTAAACCAGCTATTAGTTGAAATGGATGGCTTCAATGGTAATACAGGTATTATCATTATGGCTGCAACAAACCGTCCTGATGTACTAGACCCAGCGCTTTTAAGACCAGGTCGTTTTGACCGACAAATTACTATTTCTAATCCAGATGTTAGAGGTAGAGAGGCTATTTTAGCTGTTCATGCTAGAAATAAGCATCTATCTCCTGATGTAAGACTTGGAGATGTTGCACAAAGAACTCCAGGCTTCTCTGGTGCAGACTTAGAGAATCTATTAAATGAGGCTGCCCTACTTGCAGCAAGAGATAATCGTAAGGTCATTACTCCAAGAGATATTGATGAAGCAACCGACCGTGTAATGATGGGTCCTGCAAAGAAATCAAAGAAGTATACCGAAAAGGAAAGAAAGCTTGTTGCTTACCATGAGGCAGGTCATGCTGTTGTTGGTATTAAGCTTGAAAACGCAAGCCAGGTACAAAAGATTACGATCGTACCAAGAGGTCAGGCTGGTGGATATAACCTAATGATGCCAAAGGAAGAAACCTACTTCCATACAAAAACTCAGATGCTTGAAACCATTACAGGCTTCTTAGGTGGTAGAGTTGCAGAGGAATTAGTATTTAATGAGGTTTCAACAGGAGCATCTAACGACTTCCAAAATGCTACAAATCTTGCTAGAAGCATGGTTACTCAATATGGTATGAGTGATCTTGGTCCAGTTCAATATGAACAGCAGGGTGGTTCTGTATTCTTAGGTAGAGATTACCTAAAGGAAAAGAATTTCTCTGACCAGGTAGCACTTGAAATTGACCGTGAGCAAAGAAGAATCATTGAAGAATGCTATGAAAGAGCTAAGGAAGTTATTTCTTCTAATATGGAGTTATTAAAGAATATCGCTGAATATCTTCTTAAGGTTGAAACAATTAACAAGAGAGACATTGATGAAATTGTTGCAACAGGTCATTTAGCATGGTGTGATGAAAAATATGCACCAGGCGTTGAACCTAAGGAAGTAACTCAGGATGAGGAAGTAAAGGAAGAAGCTTCCAATCTTGAGGGTGAGGCAAAAGCTAAGGTAGATGATTCCATCGAAACAGAGGAAGTTAATATTGACGACCATTTAGTTGAAGCTCCAAAAGAAGATAACGACGGTGAATAAGCATGCGTCTAGATAAATATCTTAAGGTTTCTAGATTAATAAAAAGAAGAACTCTAGCAAAAGAGGTTGCTGAAGCAGAAAGAATTTTAGTAAATGATAAGCCTGCTAAGCCCTCCAAGGAATTAAAGGTTGGAGATTTAATCACTATTGAGTTTGGAAATAAGATTGTAACAGTAAGAGTTGTATCCTTAGAGCCAACAGTGAAAAAGAGTGAAGCCATAGACCTTTATGAGTTTGTAAGTGAACAAAAGAAGTAAAATCTGCAGATTTTTGCAGATTTTTTTCTTTTTCGTGAAAAAAATTTTTTGATTTTGACTATTTATTTAGTGAAAGGAAAAAAAGGTGATAACAAATGAAAACAAAATTAACCTTAAGTATTGCAATTATTTTTACTGTATTTATATCTATTCTTTTTATGCTACCGGTACAGGCAGGAATCGTTGAGCATGGAGATTATAAGCCCATTTCTATGAAAAGCTCCTTTAACGCGATGAGAGGACTATATTCTCCTGAGGAGGAAGCTTATGACCATATTTGCTATTATGTAGGAAATCATGTAGGTGATGGAGTTGTCTCTTATGAAATGCCAGGTAAGGTATTAGGTGTAGATCACACGATTATGGAATATCAAACCTATAAGGATGGAGTATTAATTAAAATCGAGGATTATTTTGATGATACCTTATTTTATTGTGTTGATATTTTTGAGGATTTATCCTGTGAAATAATCAAGGATGAGGAAATCAATTTTCCTTATCTATTTCATGATGCATCAGCAAAATTTGAAAGAGGGGATAATGTTTATATTCTATTAGATGATGAACAAATCGGAGATTATAATGCATTTAGGGATATCTCATCTTATTCCTATTACTATCTTTATGGCATTACCTATACCTTTAATGAAGCATATATCGATAATGATTTACATGTCGTTATGGGATATCAAAATAAAAAGAGTATAGATGAGATTGTAGCTGATTTAGAGATTATAGATGTATCTACTACAGGCTATGAAATTATAGATAATACCTATGATTATCTAGAATCAGATATAGGAAGCTATACATTTACTATTGTTGCATACGATACGTCAAAAAATGTTACTCTTCAAAAGGTAATTGTAGATGTTGTAGATTTAGTAAAGCCTACTATAGTTCAAAAGAATACCATTAGAACAAGATATAATAATTCTTTAGATGAGGATGCAATTTTGGCTTGTTTTGACATTTCTGATGCATCGGATATAGAAATAGAGTTAGACATAGAAAATTACTTAAATAATCAAAATACTATAGGAGAATACGAATGTAGTATAACCGTTAAGGATCATTCAGAATATCAAAATGAAGCATCCTTAGATTTTAGTATTTATGTAATTGATGATGTACCTCCTCTACTCGCTTATGGAAGAATTATTAATACGGATTATCATACCTATTATACAAAAGAGGATATATTAAAATTATTTACAGCTATCGATGAATATGATGGAAATATTAGGGACTCTATTCAAATAGAGGATTTAGATGATTATGAGAATAATTATATGAATTTAGGTACATATCAATTTATGGTTTCTGTTCAAGATTCCTCATCGAATAAGGTATCTGTAAAATTTAATATATATGTTAGAGATTATACAGCTCCTATCATTAAGCTTGAGCAATATGTAATATTAACGGAAAAGGGTAAGCCAATAGCAAAGGAGCAAATTATAGAATTATTCCAAACCTTAGGATATTCCATTGATGGATCTATGATGAATAGTGAATGCTTCAGCCTAGATGCATTAGATGGAGAATACCCTTTAGAAATTGAATTAGAAACAGGAGATATTGAGCATGATATTATTTCTACAGAGCGTGATATGAATATTTCCTTTGATGAGCCCATTAAAGATGAAAATAATATCAATTTAGCATTAATATTATCCTTATCTATTGGAGGCTTCTTATTATTAAGTATTGGTACAATGGGAATCATCATTTATAAAAAGCGTCATTAAATTGAAAATATAATACAAATTATGTATAATATACGCATACTTTTATGAGGAATGGTGATATTCATGGTGGATAATATTTGTGCAATCGCAACCCCCTATGGTGTTGGTGCAATATCTATAATTCGTGCATCAGGTCCTGATGCAATTACATTGGTAAATAAAATATTTAAGGGTAAGGATTTAACTAAGGTAGAAAGCCATACCATTCATTATGGTCATATTATGGATAATGAGGAAGAGGTAGATGAGGTTTTAGCCTTAGTATATAAGGCACCAAAATCCTTTGATGGCGAAAACATGGTAGAAATATCTTGCCATGGTGGTATTTATGTAACCAACCAGGTATTATTAACCTTACTTAAGAATGGCTTTAGAATGGCAGAGCGAGGAGAATTCTCTAAAAGAGCATTCTTAAATCATAAAATGGATTTAACACAGGCTGAATCCATTATGGATATTATTTCTGCATCTAACAAAATAGCACTAAAATCCTCGAATGCTTCCCTAAGAAGCCAAACCTCTAAATTAATAAAATCCTTTAGAGAGGAAATCTTAGATATATTAGCAAAAATAGAAGTAAATATAGATTATCCAGAATATGAGGATGCAGTTGAGGTTACGCATGAATATTTAAGACCTATTGTAGTTAAACTAATTGAAAATATGGATAAGATATTAAAGAATTCTTTAATTACAACGGTTGCTATACATGGTATAAAGACTGCTATTGTTGGTAAGCCTAATGTAGGAAAAAGCTCCTTATTAAATATGCTATTAGATGAGGATAAGGCTATTGTATCAAGCTATGCAGGTACAACAAGAGATACGGTTGAGGGCACATTAGCCTTAGGTAATGTAACCTTACATTTAATTGATACTGCTGGAATTCATGAAAGTATAGATTATGTTGAATCTATTGGTATTGAAAGAAGTAAAAAGGCTATGGAGGAAGCAGATTTAGTTTTACTTGTATTAGATGTATCTAAGGAATTAGATGATGTAGATAAGCTATTACTTGAAGAGACAAAAAAGAAGAATCGTATAATTATAGGAAATAAAATCGATTTAACTCCAAAGGTAAAGCTCGATGATATTATTTATATTTCTGCAAAGAATAAAGAAGGATTAGACTTACTTGCAGAAAAAATAGAAGAGGTTACTAAGATTGATTCTATTGATCAAATGAATGGTAATTATTTAAATAATACTCGTCAAATGGGCTTAATGGAAAAGGCAATGAATTCTCTTAAGCAAGCATTAGAATCTATAGATTATGGATATGATATATCCTTAATTGAAATAGATATTAAAAATGCATTTGATTCCTTAGGTGAAATTACTGGAGAAGCCAATCCAGATGAGCTTATTACTGCCTTATTTACTAAGTTTTGTCTTGGAAAATAATATTATGACTGTAAATTGTGTATTTTCATAATTTACAGTTTTTTTATTTTCCCTTTTTGGTATATAATCACAATGTAATAGGACGTGATACAAAATGAAAAATAAATTTGTATTTTCTATGTTATTCTTAGGATTAGGAGTAATACTTTCCTCTTGTAATAACGATAGAAAGCCAGAGGAGTCAACAACAGTAGAAACAACTACGGAGACTACAACAGAAACCATAGAAAAGACAACAACTACTGATACTGTAATAGAAACCACAACAAAGACTATAGTTGAAACCACAACGGAGACTGCAACAGAAACCACAACGGAGACTGTAGTTGAAACTACAACAGAACCAGAGGAAACAAGTTCTTTGGCAGATTTGCCTTGGGTATAGGAGGGTTAATATGAAAATTAGTAAAATAGTATTAGCTTCAGCGGCTATTGGCGCTGGAATTTTAATCTTTAACACAAAAGCATATGCTTCCAATTCATATTATTTAATGAGCTGTACAGAACAAAATATTCCTACAGGATATTATTCTAGTATTGATACAACAGTATCTGAAGCAGAATTTAGAGAAAATTTACATGATGTGATTTCAAATAACTATACTGCATTTACCTATGACCAAGCTTGGGAAATCGATTATTATGCAGATGCAGATCCCTATGAGGAGGGTCATGTTAAGTGCTTATATACAGATCAAGCAGTAGATAATCTATCTCACACCTCAAGTGGTGGTAGAAAATATTGGAATAGAGAGCATACATGGCCAAAGACACATGGCTTTAATGATAGTAAATCGAGCCCATATTTGGATTGCCATCATTTAAGAGCTGCAGAAAGTGCAATCAATATTGCGAAGAGTAATAATGATTTTGGTGAGATTGATACTGCATCCGAGTATAAGGAATCCTATGGTAATAAATATGCAGGTGGTGTATTTGAACCAAAGGATGAGGTTAAAGGCGATGTAGCAAGAATGCTACTATATATGATGATTCGCTATGGTGAATATGATGATACTCTAATGTCTTATAAGGAAAAGGTTGATGGTGTAGACGTAACCAATACAGAAAAGGTAAACTTGAGCTTAGTGGACGGTGTAGATACAACTGCTAATTCCAATGGAAATGGAGTTTTAGCGAATTTATCTACTATTTTAAAATGGCATTATCAAGATCCAGTATCAGATAGAGAAATCTATCAAAATAATGTCGTATATATGTTCCAAAAGAATCGTAATCCTTTTATTGATCATCCGGAATATGTTGAATATGCCTTTGCTGGTTCAGGAGAATATGTAAATCCTACACCAAGTGATCCAGTAGAACCGGATACACAGCCAAGAACAGAGGAATATGCCATTGAATCCTTAGGCTTTGAAATAGAGGAAGGATTTACAGCAGCAGATTATTATACAAAGCAAAAATATGAAACAAATAATTTGACATGGACAGGCTATAATGCAGTTCCTGCAACTGCAGATGCAATTCGTGATGCACAATCCCTAAGATATAGCATTAAGGCCAATTCATTACAAAATGCACAATTCTTTATGACTAAGGATGTATATAATCTATCTAGAGTAACATTTACAGCTAAAGCATCTATGGAGAATTTACCGCTTAAGGTAATGTATTCCCTAGATTCTGGTGGAACATGGA